>NZ_JBVAYV010000026.1:0-58546 GCF_055412805.1 Pseudarthrobacter kochi | reverse complement strand
TCGGTGGTCAATGGGTTCTAGACAAGCTCCATTTTCCTTGAAAAGACGGGCATTCTCGGTTTAAACCGCCGTCGGCGCCCCGACCATCATCGGTGGATCAAGGCTTAGGCCTTCAGGATCCGGACCTGCAGGTCCTCCGCTGCCGGAGCCCAGGTGGCCGGATCGGCGTCGACCTGCTCGCCGGTGCGGATGTCCTTGACCTGGTGTTTGCCGTCGTCGTCGGTGAACCAGACAAAGGGGATGCCGCGGCGGTCGGCGAATTTGATCTGCTTGCCGAACTTCTCCGCTTTCGCTGCCACTTCGGTGGCGATCCCGCGGCCGCGCAGTTCCGCGGCGACGTCCTGGGCGGCGCCCCAGCTGTCATCGCTGTTGAGCGCCACCAGCACGGCGGTGGGCACGGACCGTGTTGCTTTGGCGAGGTCCTGGCTGAGGATCCGGGAGACCAGCCGGGTTACGCCGATGGAGAGCCCGACGCCGGGGAACTTGCGGTTTCCCTTGCTGGCGAGGGCGTCGTAGCGCCCGCCGGAGCAGATGGAGCCGAGCTGTTCGTGGCCCACCAGGACGGTCTCCACGACGGTTCCGGTGTAGTAGTCCAGTCCGCGGGCAATGCTGAGGTCCGCGGCGACCTTGCCCGGCGCACGCTGCACGGCTGCCGCGATGACCTGCTCCAGCTCGTTCAGGCCCTCCTCGAGCAGGTCGTTGCTGACCCCGAGAGCCCGCACCTGCGCCACGAAGGACGTGTCCCCGGTGCGGATCGAGGCCAGTTTGAGGGCGGACTGCGCTTGCTCGTCCGTGGCTCCGAGCTCGGACTTGAGCAGCTCGGCGACCTTGGCCGGGCCGATCTTCTCGAGCTTGTCGATGCTGCGCAGCACACCGGCGGTGTCGGTGAGGCCAATGCCGTTGTAGAAGCCCTCGGCCAGCTTGCGGTTGTTGATCCGGAGCAGGAAGTCCGGGATCGGCAGGGCGCTGAGGGCCTCGGCGATGACCAGTGCAATCTCGACGTCGTAACGGAACGGCAGGTCGCCGTCGCCCACGATGTCGATGTCCGCCTGGGTGAATTCGCGGGCGCGGCCTTCCTGCGGACGTTCGCCGCGCCAGACCTTTTGGATCTGGTAGCGGCGGAACGGGAAAGCGAGGTAGCCGGCGTTTTCGACGACGTACCGGGCGAACGGCACGGTGAGGTCGAAATGCAGGGCCAGGGCGTGCGGATCGCCCTTGTGCGACGCGGAATCTACACCCTCGTCGTCCTGCAGCCGGCTCAGGCCGTAGACCTCTTTGTCGATCTCACCCTTGCGCAGGAGCTGGCCCACCGTCTCCACGGCGCGGGTTTCGATGGAGGAAAAGCCATGCAGTTCGAAGACCCGGCGCAGCGTGTCCAGCACATGCAGCTCCACCAGCCGCTCCTCGGGAAGCCACTCGGGGAATCCGGACAGGGAGGCGGTGCGTGCCATGGTGGATTTTCTCCTCAGGTAAAACCGGCCGGAGCCTCTTGCGCCGTGGTGGAGCCGAAACGGGGCGTCCGAAACGGGGATCAGATGGGCGGCAGAGCGGCCGGTCATGCATAAACTGTGTGCGGCAGTCAGTTTATGCTTTCCGCGCCCGCATCTTCTAATGCGGCCGGGCACGGAAAGCATAAACTGACTGCCGGCAGCTTTACCGCTGAACCTGCGACGGCGCCCTTGCGCCGCCCGGTTTCGGCCCTACACCCAGGAGGACTTTTGGCGGCCAGTTCACGGAGCGCCCGCGAAGCCAAGCGGCGCGTCCAGCAGATGGAGGCAAAGCGCGAGCTCCGCAAGGAGCAGGACAAGCGCCGCAAGCGCGACAATGTCCTCGCCATCGGCGCGGGTACGGCTGCGGTCGTTGTTGCGCTGGTCCTGCAACTGACGGTCTTCTCCTCCAATCCCACCGAGGAAGAATACGCGGCCGCCCAGGCCGGCCTGACCTCCCCCTCCGCCACGCCGTCGGCCTCCCCCAGCAACGCCGACAACATCCCGAAACCGGAGACGGCGGCCGGCCAGACGTTCACCGGGGAACTCAAGCTCAACACCGGCACCCTCGGCGTCGAACTGGACGGCACGAAGGCTCCCCAGGCCGCCGCCGTCTTCAAGTCCCTCGCGGACCAGAACTTCTACGCCGGACTCAACTGCCACCGGCTCACCACGGCCGAGACGTTCGGCGTCCTGCAGTGCGGCTCCAAGGCAGGGGACGGGAGCAGCGATCCGGGCTACACCTGGGGTCCGCTGGAAAACACCCCGCAGGACAACACATACCCGGCCGGAACCATCGCCGTCGCCCGCAGCGGCGGAAACGCCTACGGCAACGGAACCCAGTTCTTCATTGTGTACAAGGACACCGTCATTCCGGCCGACGCCGCAGGCGGCTACACGGTGGTGGGGAAGGTGACCTCGGGACTGGACGTTGTGGTCAATATTGCTGCCGCCGGACTCAAACCGGGCGATAACGCCACGGACGGCGCCCCTGCGGAACCAGTCACGATAGACTCGTTCTCTCTGAAGTAACCAGCCGTTGCCCTTGCGGCGCCGGCCCCGGTATTTCCCTCCAAGCGAAAGACTTCTAGCGGTGACAGACAGTCAGAAATCCGACGAAACAGTGTCAGCAGCAGCTGCCAACGAAACCGAAGCTGACGCTTCGGTGACCACGCAGGCGACAGACACTCCCACAGACACGGCGCCGGAACCGGCGGCCGGGCAGGAAGCGGAGGCCCTTCCGGCCGGGGCCCAGGCGTCCACCGGCACGGCTGAGGCAGCCGAGGCTCCGGCCGAGGAGAGCGCGCCGGAGGATCCGGCCGCCACTGAGGCACCTGCTCCCGCCGCTGCGCGACCCGCGCCCTCACCGGCAGCGTTCGCCGCCCGGCCAAAGGCCAAGCCGTCACCGGCGGCTCCGGCCGCCGCACCGGCTTCCGTGTCCTCGGCCGCCTCGCTGGCCGAAGCTGCACGCTGGGGCCGCGTCGAGGGCGACGGCCACGTGTTCCTGACCGTCGACGGCGAGGAGCATCCTGTCGGCCAGTACCCCGGCGTCAGCGATGATGAGGCCCTGGGCTACTTCGCCCGGAAATACGACGACGTCGTGGCCCAGATTGTCCTGCTGGAACAGCGTGTGGGCTCCAAGGCACCCACCACGGACATGCAGAAGACCGTCACCCACCTGCGCGAGCAGCTTGCCGGGCGCAACATGGTGGGCGACCTCCGCTCCGCCGAGGCCCGCCTGGATGCCCTGGCCACACAGATCTCCGAGCTCGAAAAGGCCGAGAAGGCCGAGCACGACGCCGTCCGTGCCGCCGAGCTGGCCGCCCGCGAAGCCATCGTCGCCGAGGCCGAAGAGATCGCGGGACACGACCCGTCCCAGATCCAGTGGAAGACCTCCAGCGCCCGGATGAACGAACTGTTCGAGAGCTGGAAGACCGCACAGAAGAGCGGCGTCCGGCTCGGCCGCAGCAACGAGGACGCCCTCTGGAAGCGCTTCCGTGCTGCCCGAACCGTCTTTGACCGGCACCGCCGTGCGTACTTCTCCCAGCTGGACAGCACCAACTCGGCGGCGAAGGCCGCGAAGGAGAAGCTGATCACCGAGGCGGAAGCGCTGTCCTCCTCCACCGACTGGGGCTTTGCCGCCGGCGAATACCGCCGCCTGATGGACGAGTGGAAGGCTTCCCCGCGCGCCAGCCGCAAGGATGACGACGCCCTCTGGGCCCGGTTCCGTGCCGCGCAGGACGTCTTCTTCACGCACCGCCAGGCCGCCAACGACGAGATCGACCAGGAATACGGCGCCAACCTGGTGGTCAAGGAAGCCCTGCTGACGGAAGCCAACGAGTTGCTTCCCATCAAGGACCTCGCCGCCACCAAGAAGGCGCTCCAGTCCGTCCGTGACCGCTGGGAGGAAGCCGGCAAGGTTCCCCGCGCCGACATGGGACGCGTCGAGGCCGGGCTGCGGAAGGTCGAAGACGCCGTACGCCACGCCGAGGACGAGAACTGGAAGCGGTCCAACCCGGAGACGAAGGCACGCACCAACAGCGCGCTGACGCAGCTGGAGTCGGCGATTGCCGGACTCCGGGATGACCTGGCCAGGGCCGAGAAGGCCGGCGACGAGCGCAAGATCAAGGCCGCCAAGGAAGCCCTCGAGGCCCGTGAGGCGTGGCTGGAACAGCTCGAAAAGTCAGCGAGCGAGCTCTCCTAGCCAGGCACCACAACACGAAAGCACCACGGCAACAGGCTGTTTGAGGCAGGCCCCGCACCGGTTATCCACATGACCGGGACGGGGCCTGTTCGCTTTTCCGGGGACGGGACAGGATGGCTGTATGGTCATTGTTCACGGCCCGCCGGCACCCTTCCCGCCTGCTTCCCCGCCTGCTTCCCCGGCTGCTTCCGAGCTGTACTCCCCCGGGGCACTTTTCACCTGGCCCGAGCTTCAGGCGATGGCGTCCGACGGCGTGCTGACCCAGCTCTACCAGCGCGGCTACCTGCCGCCGGGGACCCAGCCCACCCCGCAGCTCCGGGCCCGCGCGGCCTCCGTCCTCATCAGTCCGGCCATCCGCCAGCGGGTCGTTGCGGGCAGGATGACGGCGGCCTGGTTCTACGGCTGCGCCGCCGAACCGGACCGGCTCGCCCTGCTCGTGGACGCCAACCGGCGGATTTCCAGCCTGCGCTCCACCCGGGGCTGCACCTTCCACGAGGTGCGCCTGGGCCCGTTCGACGTCGTGAGCCTGGGCGGGCTGATGGTCTCCAGTCCGCTGCGGACCTCCGTGGACATCGCCCTGCACGTGGACGCCGGGCGGGCACTACCAGCCCTGCGGGCGCTCCTGGGGGCACCCGAGCTGGGCCTGCGGCTGCGGCTGGTCATGCGTGCCGTGGAGGCCACGCCCAGGATGCCGCACAAGAAGGCAGCGCTGACAAAGCTCGAACAGCTGCAGGGCGGCCCGGCGCCATAGCGCTTGCCTGTCAGTGCTAGCTGCGCCGCCGGTTGCCGGTTGTCCGGTAGACGTCGAAGACACCGTCGATGCGGCGGACGGCGCTGAGCACGTGGCTCAGGTACTTGGGGTCGCCCATCTCGAAAGCGAACTTCGAGATGGCCACCCGGTCCGTGGACGTGTGCACGCTGGCGGCCAGGATGTTGACGTGGTTCTCCGACAGGATCCGGGTCACATCCGAGAGCAGCGACTTCCGGTCGAGTGCTTCGACCTGGATTTCGACCAGGAAGACGCTCGACTGCGTGGGTGCCCAGTCGACCTCGACGATCCGGTCGGGCTGCTCCAGGAGTCCGCTGACGTTGGTGCAGTCCGTCCGGTGCACGGAGACGCCGGAGCCGCGGGTCACGAAGCCCAGGATCGGATCAGGCGGCACCGGGGTGCAGCAGCGGGCGAGCTTGACCCAGACGTCATCCACCCCACGCACCACAACGCCGGAGTCGGAATACCGCGCCTTGGTGACCTGGGTGGGGATGGACACCTCGGTGAGGTCATCCTCGGGGGTGTCGTTCCCGCCGAGGCTCTCCACGAGGCGTTCCATGACGGACTGGGCGGAGGTGTGCCCGTCGCCCACACCGGCGTAGAGGCCGGAGATGTCCACGTACTTGAAGTCCTCGGCAATCGCGGCGAGGGCATCGTGCGTCATCAGGCGTTGCAGCGGGAGGTTCTGCTTGCGCATCGCCTTGGTCAGCAGTTCCTTACCGCGGTCGATCGACTCTTCGCGGCGTTCCTTGCTGAACCACTGCCGGATCTTGTTCCGCGCACGGGCGCTCTTGACGAAGTGTTGCCAGTCCTGGCTGGGGCCGGCGCCTTCAGCCTTGGACGTGAAGATCTCCACCCAGTCGCCGTGGTTCAACTCACTGTTGAGCGGAACCAGCTTGCCGTTGACGCGCGCACCGATTGTCCGGTGTCCAACCTCGGTGTGGACGGCGTAGGCGAAGTCCACGGGCGTGGAACCGGCCGGCAGGGCCATGACCTCGCCCTTGGGGGTGAAAACGAACACTTCCCGGGCATTGATTTCAAAGCGCAGGGAGTCGAGGAACTCGCCGGGGTCGGAAGTCTCCTGCTGCCAGTCCACGAGGGACCGCAGCCAGCCCATGTCGCCGTCGCGCGGGCTTCCCGGCCCGGCCGCGGTGCGGTTCGGCTGGTCCTTGTACTTCCAGTGCGCGGCGACGCCGTATTCGGCGCGGCGGTGCATTTCGTGGGTGCGGATCTGGATTTCCACGGGTTTGCCGCCCGGGCCGATCACCGTGGTGTGCAGCGACTGGTACATGTTGTATTTGGGCATCGCGATGTAGTCCTTGAACCGCCCGGGGAGGGGGTTCCAGCGCGAGTGCATGGCGCCCAGGGCCGCGTAACAGTCCCGGACCGAGTCGACCAGGACGCGGACGCCCATGAGGTCGTTGATGTCGTCGAAGTCCTTGTCCCGGACGATCATCTTCTGATAGATCGAGTAGTAGTGCTTCGGCCGGCCGGTGATGGTGGCCTTGATCTTGGCCGCGCGCAGGTCCTCGGTGATCTGGTTGCGGATGACAGAGAGGTTTTTTTCGCGTTCGGGGGTCCGGTCCCCCACCATGCGCACGATTTCCTCATAGACCTTCGGGTACAGGGCCGCAAAGGAGAGGTCTTCCAGTTCCCACTTGATGGTGTTCATGCCGAGCCGGTGCGCCAGCGGGGCGAAGATTTCCAGTGTTTCCCGGGCCTTGCGCGCGGAGGACTCGGCGGAGACGAATCGCCAGGTCCTGGCGTTGTGCAGCCGGTCGGCCAGCTTGATCATCAGGACCCGGATGTCCTTGGCCATGGCCACGACCATCTTGCGCACGGTCTCCGACTGCGCGGCCTCGCCGAAGCTGACCTTGTCCAGTTTGGTGACCCCGTCCACCAGCATGGCAACCTCCGGGCCGAACTCGGCCTTCAGGTCCTCCAGCGTGTACGAGGTGTCCTCGACGGTGTCGTGCAGGAGCGCCGCGGCCAGGGTGGTTCCGCTGAGACCCAGTTCCGCCAGGATGGTGGCCACCGCCACAGGGTGCGTGATGTAGGGATCGCCGCTCTTGCGCTTCTGCCCGCGGTGGCAACGTTCCGCCACGACGAAGGCGCGCTGGATAAGGTCGAAGTCCTCTTTGGGGTTGTTGGCCCGCACGGTGCGCAGCAGCGGCTCAAGGATGGGGGAATATGCGGGGGCGCCGCGGCCGGTCAGGCGGGCAAGCCGGGAGCGGGTGCGTTCACGACGGCCGGGGAACGTGGGGCGTGCCCCCGAGCTGTCGACAGGTACGGGCGGATCGGCGCGTCCGGGAGCCACCACACCAGTCTGCGAACCCTGGCCTGGAGCCTGATCCGCCGGTGCTGATGGCACCGGCGTCGAACGTTCTTCCAATGGAGCACCTCTCCGAACCCGTTAATTCTTCCAGTCTATTCCCGCAGCAGGATACTTCGATAACCGGCGGCCATACGGCGACGGGCCGGAGAGCGTCACGAATGACGTTCTCCGGCCCGTCGGGTCCGCCGGGATGGATCCCGGACGGCGACCGGTCCGGCAGGACCGCTGCAGTCAGGCCGTGGCGGGTGCTGCTGCGGCGTCGGACTTGGCGGCCTGCGCCCGGCGCTGCTGCACGCGTGCGGCCTGCTTGACCAGCTCCGGTTCGCCCTGGCGGAGCCAGGCGTAGAGCGGAGCGGCGATGAAGATCGTCGCCGCCGTGCCGATCAGAATCCCGACAAACAACGCCAGCGAGAGGTCCCGCAGCGTGCCGGCTCCCAGGAGACCGGCTCCGATGAAGAGGATGGCACCGACCGGGAGGATGGCGACCATCATCGTGTTGATGGAGCGGACGAGGGTCTGGTTGACGGCCAGGTTGACTTCCTCGCCGAAGGTCCGGCGGGTGGACGCCTGCAGGTCCGCGGTGTTCTCGCGGATCTTGTCGAAGACCACCACGGTGTCGTACAGCGAGTAGCTCAGCACGGTGAGGAAGCCGATGATGGCCGACGGCGTGACTTCGAAATCGCTGAGGGCGTAGACGCCGGCGGTGATGAACATCGTGACCAGCATGCCCACGATTGCCGAGAGCGACATCTTCCAGGTCCGGAAGTACAGCGCCATCAGCACAGCGGCGAGTGCGACGAAGATCGCCAGGCCCAGGAGGGCCTGCTTGGTGACGTCAGCACCCCAGGTGGGGCCGACAAAGTTCGATGTCACCTCGTTGTCCGTCACGCCGTAGGCCTGGGTGAGGCCCGCCTTGATCTGGAGCGTCTCATCCTCCGTGAGCTTGTCCGTCTGGATCCGCATCGTGTTGCCTGCGACGTTCGCCACCCGCGGGATACTGCCGGGGACAACGTCCTCGACGGCTTTCCCGCCGAGGGCGGGGTCCGTGGTCACCACGTTGGAGACGGTGAATTCCGAGCCGCCCCGGAATTCGATGCCGAGGTTGAAGCCGCCCTTGACGACCGGCAGCAGGATCGAGAGCGCCACCAGGACGGCCGCGATCAGGAACCAGATTTTCTTGGATTCGACGAAGCCGTACGAGCGCTTGCCCGTGTAGAGCTCATTGCCGAAATTGGCGAAGTTGGTGGCCATTTAGTTGCCCTCCTTGGACGTGCTCTTGGAGGAACCGGCAAGCTGTTCCTGACGTTCCGCGAGGCGTCGTTCTGCAATGGTCATCCGGCGTTCGGCCTCAGCCGCGGCGCCGGTGTTCTTGGCGCGGAGCGCGGCCACAGCGGCCGGCTTGTCCGCAGGAGTGCGCAACCGTCCTGCGCCCCGGTACAGGGGAACGGCACCGAGGCTCTTCGGGTCCAGCCCGGAGAGCGGGTGGCCTTCACCAAAGAACCTGGTGCGGGCCAGCATCTGCAGGGTCGGGTGGGTGAACATAAAGACGACAATGAGGTCGGCGATCGCTGTCAGGCCGAGCGTGAACGCGAAGCCGCGGACGTTGCCCACTGCCACGAAGTACAGCACCAGGGCGGCCAGCAGGTTGACGGCCTTGGACGCCAGGACCGTGCGCTTGGCACGCTTCCAGCCGTTCTCGACGGCCGACACAAGGCCGCGGCCTTCACGGAGCTCATCGCGGATACGTTCAAAGTAGACGATGAACGAGTCCGCGGTCTGGCCGATGGCCACAATGATGCCTGCGACGCCGGCAAGGGACAGCCGGTAGTTCTCCGTCCAGCCCAGGATCGCGATGGCCAGGTACGTCAGCGCGCCGGCCACCACGAGGGAGGCAACGGTGACCAGGCCCAATGCCCGGTACTGGAACAGCGAGTACGCCACCACCAGCAGCAGGCCAATCAGGCCCGCGAGCATACCCATCCGGAGCTGCTCGCCCCCGAGGGTTGCCGAAATCTGCTGTTCGCTCTGGATCTCGAAACTGATCGGCAGGGCGCCGAAGCGGAGCTGGTCCGAGAGGGCCTTAGCGGACTGCTCGGTGAATCCGCCGGTGATCTGCGGGCGGCCGTCGGTGATGACGGCGAGGGACCGCGGGGCGGAAATGACCTGGTCATCGAGGACGATCGCGAACTGGGACTTCGGGTCCGAGCCGCTCTGGCCGCCGCCGGCGACGTAGAACTGGTAGAGCCGCTCGGTGACTTGCTTGAACTTGGCGGTGCCTTCTTCGTTGAACTGGATGTTCACGGCCCACTCGTTGGTCACGGCGCCCTGGGCGCCGCGCTGCAGCTGGAAGGAGGACCCGGCGATGTTCGAGCCCTTGACCTCGACGGGGCCAAGGATGTATTTGATCGCCGGCGAGCTGGCGGAGGCCGGCTCGCAGGTGACCAGCGGCTTGGTCGGGTCGGAGCGTTCCTGCTTGTCCTGTGAGGGGTTGTCGCAGTCGAGCGTCTCGAACTTCTTGTAGATCTCGGGCGTAACCCAGTTCACGTCGCTGCCGTTGGTGGGCTCCGCGGCGGGCTTGGGCAGCTGGTCCTCAGGAGTCAGCGACTCCGCGGGGACCGCTGCGCCCGGACCGGCCTGCAGGACAGGCCGGAAGTTCATGTCGGCGGACGCCTGGATCAGGGCGCGGGTTTCCTTTGATGGTGTGCCCGGCAGGCTGACAACGACGTTGCGTCCGGACTGCGTGCTGATTTCAGCCTCCGCGACGCCCGAGCCGTCCACGCGCTGGCGGATGATCGCCACGGCCTGGTTGAGCTGTTCTTCGTTGATGTCCGAACCGCCTTCAACCTTGGGCGCCAGGATCATCTGGGTGCCGCCTTCAAGGTCCAGGGCGAGCTTCGGAGCCCAGCTCGCCTGGCCGGCCATGGTGCCGCCTGCCAGGACAGCGGTCAGGACGGCGAGGATAACGCCGAGCCAGACCAGCACCCTGAGGGCTGTGGTTTTGGGGCCAGTTCGTGCCATTGTCGATCTTTCTATTATTTACGGAGGAACCGCCGTGCGGCCCTTGCGGGCCGCTCCGGCGGTGGCCCGCAGCTGTTACTTCGCGGGATAGCTCAAACAGGCAGACTAGCTGTCTTTCTTGCCTTCGTCGTTGAGGCGGCGCAGGGTTTCTTCCGGCGTCTCGTCGCGCGGGACGTCGTTGACCGGTGCGGCGCTTTCGGCCTTGTCGACAGTCAGCGAGGACGCGTCATTGGGAACGACCGTGGGCTCCTCGGCGGCGACAACCGGCTCGACGATCTTGGTGACGGCCTGGCGGTGCACGGTGGCGGTGTTGCCCGGAGAGAGTTCCAGCAGGACCTTGTTCTCGTCCTCATCAATCTCGACGATGCGGCCGTACAGGCCGAAGCTGGTCATGACCTCAACGCCCGGGCCGAACTTCGACTGGAGCTCCGCCTGCTGCTGCTGCGTCTTCTTGTTGCGGCGGAACATCATGAAGACGAAAACGCCGAGCATGACGAACAGGAGAATTGTCATTGGATCCAAGGGGAAAGTTCCATTCTGTACTTGCAAGCTGGTTTCACAGCAACGTCCGCCTCGCTCCGGGCCACCTGGTGTTGAACCAGGCAGGGACCTGGCAGAAAACCATGCCGGGCCAACGGCGGCTTGTGGAAGCCGCACACGGAAACAAAGACCCGAACGTGCCGAGCGTCATTCCAGTCTAAAGGGAAAAGGTTACGGCGCGGTGCTATTGACTGTTACGGATCCATTCCGGATCGGCGTCCTGGCCCAGCCCGCCGGCCAGGTCCGGGCTGTCGTCGTCGGCCGGGAAGAGCTCCAGCGGGTCCTGCGAAAAGATTCCTGGCGGCACCGCGTAGCCGAGGTGCGTCCAGGCCGGGGCGAGTGCGATCCTCCCCCGAGGGGTGCGGCCCAGGAGTCCCTCACGGACGAGATACGGCTCGGCGACGGTTTCCACCGTTTCGGTCTCTTCGCCGACGGCGATGGCCAGCGTGGACAGGCCTACCGGTCCGCCGCCAAATTTCAGGATGAGGGCTTCCAGGACGGCCCGGTCCAGCCGGTCCAGTCCGCGCTTGTCGACTTCGTACATGTCCAGCGCCGCGGAGGCGGCCCGGGCGTCGATCTGCTCGATGCCGTGCACCAGCGCCCAGTCGCGGACCCGGCGCAGGAGGCGGTTGGCGATACGGGGCGTGCCGCGGGAGCGCCCCGCGATTTCACTGAACCCGGCGGAGTTGACCTTCAGGTCCAGGAGCCCGGCGGAACGCCGGAGCACGAGTTCCAGTTCCGCCACGGAGTAGAACTCGAGGTGTCCGGTGAACCCGAAGCGGTCCCGGAGCGGCCCGGGCAGCAGGCCGGCGCGGGTGGTGGCGCCCACCAGGGTGAAGGGCGGAAGCTCCAGCGGGATGGCGGTGGCGCCGGCGCCCTTGCCGACGACAATGTCGACCCGGAAGTCTTCCATTGCCATGTAGAGCATTTCCTCGGCCGGCCGGGACATCCGGTGGATCTCGTCGAGGAAGAGGACTTCCCCTTCGGAGAGCGAGGACAGGATGGCCGCCAGGTCACCGGCGTGCTGGATGGCGGGGCCGCTGCTGATCCGCAGCGGGGCGTTCATCTCGGCCGCGATGATCATCGACAGCGTGGTCTTGCCCAGCCCGGGCGGACCGGAGAGCAGGACGTGGTCCGCGCTGCGGCCGCGCATGCGCGAGGCCTCCAGGACGAGGGAGAGCTGTTTGCGGACCCGGTGCTGGCCCACGAAGTCGTGCAGGTTCTTGGGCCTGAGGGCGGCTTCGATGACCCGCTCCTCCGGTTCCTCTCCCCCGGCGACGACCGACGGCTCAGCCACGGGCGCCTGCCCTGTTCCCGGCGCGGGCGCCGTCCTGGCCCAGCCAGCGGAGGGTGGCCCGCAGGATCTCGGCGACGTTGCCCTTCCCGGCCAGCTCCGGTGAATCGGCCAGGGACTTGTCGATGCTGGACGCGGCGTCCTTCTCGGACCAGCCCAGGCTCGTCATGGCCGCAACAACCTGCGGCTTCCAGACCGCTTCGGAGGACGCTGCCGGAACCGTGGCGCCGGCGGGGGTGCCGTGCGGCACGAGCTTTCCGGCCAGTTCCAGCACGATCCGGCCGGCGACCTTCGGGCCGATCCCCGGCACCTTGGTGAACGCCTTGCCATCGCCGGAGTGCGCGGCGACGCGGATGGCTTCGGGTTCGTGCACGGCCAGGACGGCCAGCGCCAGCCGGGGCCCAACACCGCTGACACTGAGCAGGATGTCGAAAACTTCGCGTTCGTCGTCACTGCCGAACCCGAACAGCGTGAGCGAGTCCTCGCGGACGATCAGGGACGTGAAAAGCTTCCCCTCCTCGCCGGTGCGGAGGCTGCTGAGGGTCTGCGGCGTCGCGTTCACGCTCATGCCGGCGCCGTTGAGGTCGATCACGGCGGAGGACAGGCCGACGTGCGCTACGGTTCCGCGGAGAAAACTGATCAAGGCCGGGCTCCTGAATTACCGTCGGCACAAGCCGACTATCCGAACATATCTACGAATACCCTACCAAGCTCTGCGGCGGCACAGCCGGACATTCAGCGTGTACGGCGCGCTTTGGCCTCCGCGTCGGCCCAGGCCCGCTGGGCCGGGGTGAGCGACTGGCTGCCCGGTCCCGTCGTCACTGCTCCCTTGTTGGACGTGCCGATCCCGGCACGCCAGGCGTGGGTGATGGCCAGTGCCAGCGCGTCGGCGGCGTCGGCCGGCCGCGGCGGGGCATCGAGCCGGAGGATCTTGGTGACCAGTTTCGTGACCGCGTCCTTGTTCGACGTTCCGCTGCCGGTCACGGCGGCCTTGACCTCGGACGGGGTGTGCAACGCCACCGGGATGCCGCGGCGTGCGGCAGCGGCGATCACCACCCCGGACGCCTGCGCCACCCCCATCACGGTGCTGACGTTGAGCTGGGAAAAGACCCGCTCCACGGCCAGGACGTGCGGTTCATACTTGTCCAGCCACTCGTCGATGGACGTGGCGATGACCAGCAGGCGCTGGTCCAGGCTCTCGTCGGGGGAGGTCCCGACGACGCCGAAGGCCACCATCGTGGCTCGGCGGTTCCGTTCGACGTCCACGACGCCGATCCCGCAGCGGGTGAGGCCAGGATCGACGCCGAGGACGCGGAGAGTCACTCCGCTTCCAGTGCGGCCTGCACTTCGTCGCTGAGGTCGGCGTTGCTGTAGACGTTCTGCACGTCGTCGAGTTCTTCCAGGGCGTCCACGAGCTTCATGAACTTCTTGGCGGCGTCGAGGTCCAGCGGCACCTGCATCGACGGGACGAACTCGGCCTCGTCGGTGTCGTACTCCATCCCGGCTTCCTTGAGGGCGTCGCGGATGGCCTGAAGGTCGGTGGGCTCGGAGTGGATCTCGAAGCTGTCGCCGTTGTCCTTGACCTCTTCGGCGCCGGCGTCGAGGACGGCCATCAGGACGTCGTCTTCGCTCAGGCCGTTCTTCGGCAGCGACACAACGCCCTTGCGGGAGAAGAGGTAGCTGACCGATCCGGGATCGGCAATGGTGCCGCCGTTGCGGGAGATGGCAAGCCGGACTTCGGAGGCGGCACGGTTCTTGTTGTCCGTCAGGCACTCGATCAGCAGCGCGGAACCCTGCGGGCCGCGGCATTCGTACATGATCTCGGTGTAGTCGACGACTTCGCCGGTGAGGCCGGCGCCGCGCTTGATGGCGCGGTCGATGTTGTCAGCGGGGACCGAGGTCTTCTTGGCCTTCGTGACGGCGAGTTCCAGCCCGGGGTTGCCGGCGAGGTCCGGGCCGCCCATGCGTGCAGCGACTTCGATGTTCTTGATCAGTTTGGCGAACGACTTGGCCCGGCGGCTGTCGAGGATGGCCTTTTTGTGCTTGGTCGTCGCCCATTTGGAGTGGCCTGACATGCTTTACGCTTCTCCTCTGATCATTCGAATAAACAATTCATGCACGCGCTTCTCCCCCGTCACTTCCGGGTGGAAGGAGGTGGCCAGGAGCTTGCCGGAACGCACAGCTACAATTCTAGCCGTCCCGGCCAGCGCCTCGGGGTGGGAGGCCCTGGAGGGCTCCACTTTGGCGAGCACCTCCACGCCGCCGCCGACGCGTTCCACCCATGGTCCGCGGATGAAGACCGCATGGACCGGGGCCACGCCGTCCGCGGTGGCGCTGAAATCGAGGCCCTTGAAATCGAGGTCCGTTTCGAAGGACTCGCGCTGCCGGCCGAAGGCGTTCCGGCGCACCGTGATGTCCAGGCCGCCGAAGGTCTGCTGCGGGTTGCCGGCGAGGTCCTTCGCGGGGTCGGCGATCTCCTCGGCGAGGAGAATCATCCCGGCGCAGGAGCCGTAAACCGGCAGGCCGTCCCGGATGCGCTGGCGCAGCGGATCGCGGAGCCCGAAGGCGCGGGACAGCTTGTCAATGGTGGTCGATTCGCCGCCGGGAATGATGAGGCCGTCGAGGCCGTCGAGTTCGGACGGCCGGCGGACGCCGATGCCCGTGGCGCCGGCCTCTTCCACCGCGTGCAGGTGTTCGCGGAAGTCGCCCTGAAGTGCCAGGACGCCGATCCGGAGGCCTGTTCCCGCGCGGGAAGGGGGCGCAGAAGTGGGGTTGGTCATCCGAACAGCATAGTGGCCGGAACACATCCCCCGCCGCCTCCCGGCGGGCTTCCATGCCGCCGCTGGGATATATTACAAAGCATGTTTTACTTCAGCGTTCCGCTCGGCAAGCTCGTCCGCCGGGTCTCCCGGCTCAGGGGCGGAGGCTCTGCCCTTCCCGGGCTCGTCGTCGAAAAAATCGACCCCGGGTTCATGCGCAGGACACTGTCCACGCTGCCGCACGGCGTCGCCGTCGTCAGCGGTACGAACGGCAAGACGACCACCACCAAGATGGTGGTGGAACTGCTCGAGAGCCAGGGCCTGAAGGTCTTCACCAACCGCACCGGCAGCAACTTCACCCGCGGCGTGGCCGCCGCGCTGCTGGGCGAGGTGGACTGGCGGGGCCGGCTTGACGCGGATGTCGCCGTGCTGGAACTGGACGAGGCCCACGCGGTGCACTTCGTCAACCAGGTGCCGCCGCGTTACTGCCTCCTGCTCAACGTCCTGCGGGACCAGCTGGACCGCTTCGGCGAGATCGACAAGACGGCGCAGCTGCTCCAGCACATCGCCTCCAAGACCACAGGTACCGTGGTGCTCAACCGGGAGGACCCGCGCGTCGCCCGCATCGCGGACACGCTCAAAACAGCCACGCTCAAAGGCCCCGAAGTCCTCTACTTCGGCCTCGATGACTCCCTGCTGAGCACCTTCCCGAACGACGACGAGATGCGGGCGGCCCCGGGAAGCCCGGTGCCGCCGGCCCCCGCCAAGCCGCACGCCGACGTCGTACTCCGCCGGGTCGGCGCGGCGGACGCGGACTTTGAGTACGACGGCGTCACGGCAACCACGGCGATGAAGCTCCGCGGCGTCTACAACATCTTTAACGCCGCGGCCGCGCTGACCCTGGCCCGGGCCATTGCGGTGGGGGACCCTGTCCCTGGAAAAACGGCCGTCGCGGACAACGCGGGCCTGCTGCAGGCACTGGCCCAGGTGGCGCCGGCCTTCGGCCGCGGTGAGAGCCTCGTCGTCGACGGCCTGCCGCTGGACCTGGTCCTGGTGAAGAACCCCAGCGGCTTCCGCCTGGGGCTGAAGTCCTTCCCCGCCGAGGGGTACGCCACGATGATCGCGATCAACGACAACTATGCCGACGGCCGGGACATGTCCTGGCTCTGGGACGTCGAATTCGACACCCTCCGCGAGGCCGGCGTGGGCCAGTTGAGCGGCTCCCGCGCCTATGACATGGCCCTTCGACTGCAGTACGACGACGTCGCGATCGGCGCGGTCAATACCGAGATTGCGCCCGCGCTGGCGGCCTTCATCAGCGGCGCCAGGGACAAACCCAAGCGGATCTTCTGCACCTACACAGCGATGCTGGCCATCCGCCGCGAACTGTCCAAAATCACCACCGTGGAGGTGGTCTCATGACCCCCCAGTCCCCCGCCGGCGAGCCCCATTTGTCCTTCGGGCACGAACTCCCGCCGGAGGAATCCCCGTCGCCCGGCAAGGGAAGCATCCGGGTCCTGCAGCTGTACCCGCGCGACATGAACATCTACGGCGACTGGGGCAACGCCCTGGTGCTGGCGCAGCGGCTGCGCTGGCACGGCTACACGCCGGAGCTGCTCGAGTACAACGTAGGCGACGAGTTTCCGGCGGACATCGACCTGATCGTCGGCGGCGGCGGACAGGACAGCGGCCAGCTGGTCATCCAGGATGACCTGCTCTCGCGCGAGACCGTGCTCAAGGAACTGGCCGAGAACGGCACGCCGATGCTCGTGATCTGCGGCCTCTACCAGCTTTTTGGGAAGTTCTTCAAGACCCGGACGGGTTCCGTCATCCCGGGGATCGGCATCCTGGACGTGGAAACCCACGGCACCGAGGAACGGCTGATCGGCAACGTGTCGGTGTCCTCCCCCGAGTTCGGCACCGTTTTGGGGTACGAAAACCACAGCGGCCAGACCACCCTCGGCCCGGGCGTCTCACCCCTGGGAAGCACGGCCAAGGGCACGGGCAACAACAGCAGCGACGGCCAGGAGGGCGCCCGCTACCGGAACATCGTGGCGAGCTACCTCCACGGCTCCCTGCTGCCAAAGAACCCGGCCCTGGCGGACTTCCTCATCCGGACCGCCGTCGAACGCAAATACGGCAGCTTCTCCGCCGGCACCCCGGATGACTCCTACGCCGTCCTCGCCCGCGAACACGCCGCCCGCCGCCCGCGCTGACCCGGCGGTCTGGTCGCGAAATCGCCGGAAGCCTGCGGGGGTCGCCGTAACGTTACCGCGGCCCCCGCACGCTTCCGGCGACCCCGGCGGCCGCCGCCGCCCAGTGCGCACATGCCCTCGCCCACGAGCACCCCGGTACGCTGGTGCTGTTAGCCGCACACTTCGTCCACGGTGCACGTTGGAACAGGGATCGCATGTCACGTCCGATGATTGCAACCAAGCTGTACGTCCCCAGACTGCGCAGCGGTCTGGTGGCCCGCCCCCGGCTTAGTGAGCGTTTGCGCCGGGGAGCCGATTCGAAGCTGACCCTGGTGTCCGCCCCGGCGGGATTCGGCAAGACCACACTCCTTGCCGAATGGCTTGGCACGACCTCCGGCGGCGACCGGCGTGTTGCGTGGCTATCGCTCGATCCGGCCGACAACGAACCTGCCTCGTTCTGGACCGGCGTCGTGGCCGCGCTCCAATCGGCGGTGCCCGGCATCGGGTCGGCCGCCCTGGAGCTCATCACGTCCATGCCGCTGCCCACCGAGGGTGTGCTCGCATCGGTGCTCAATGACCTGGCCGCGGCACCGGAGGACGTGTGGCTGGTGCTTGATGACTACCACCTGGTTGACAGCCACGAGGTGGGCAACGGCGTGGTCTTCCTGCTGGAGCACCTTCCGCCCCACGTGCACGTCGTGATCAGCACGCGCGCCGACCCCGATCTGCCGCTGTCCCGTTGGCGGGTTGGCGGTGACCTGGTCGAGATCCGGGCTGCGGAGCTGCGCTTTACGCCGGAGGAAGCCGCTGCGTACCTCAATGAGGTGGCGGGACTGGACCTGGCCGCGAAGGATGTGGCCGCCCTGGAGCAGCGCACGGAGGGGTGGATCGCCGCGCTGCAGCTCGCCGCCCTCTCGATCCAGGGGCGCGACGACGCCGCCGGCTTCATTGCCCGGTTCGCCGGCAACGACCGGTACATCGTCGACTACCTGGTCGAGGAGGTCCTGCAGCATCAACCTGACCCCGTGCGCCGCTTCCTGTTGGATACAGCTGTCCTCGAACGGCTCACGGGGCCGCTGTGTGACGCCGTCACAGGCCGCGACGACGGGGGCGACATGCTTACGGCCTTGGAGCGTGCGAACCTCTTTATCGTCCCCCTGGACGACAGCCGGGAGTGGTACCGCTACCACCACCTCTTCGCCGACGTGCTGCGGGCGCGCCTGCTCAGCGGGCAGCCTGAACGGGTGCCGCTGCTGCATCAGCGCGCCAGCGGCTGGTACGAGCGCCACGGCCCGGCAGAGGATGCTGTCAGGCACGCCCTGGCTGCCCGGGACTTCGACCGCGCCGCCTACCTGATGGAGCTGGCGGTGCCGGCCATCCGACGCAACAGGCAGGACGCGGTGCTGCCCGGCTGGCTGAAGGCCCTGCCGGATGCCGCCGTCCGGCGCAGCCCGGTGCTCAGCGTCTTTTACGGATTCATGCTGATGGCATCCGGTGACCTCGACGGGGTCGAGCCCCGGCTCGACGACGCCGAACGAGCACTGGCTGCCGGGCCGGACGGGTTGGCCCAGCCCTGGGCCGACACCGGAGAGCTCCGGACACTGCCGGCGACCATCGCCGTCTACCGCGCCTCGCTGGCCCAGGCAAGGGGCGATGTCCCAGGCACCTCGGAGCACGCCCGGCGTGCGCTTGAACTGGCCCGCCCGGACGACCACCTTGCCCGGGGCGCTGCGTCCGGGTTCCTCGGGCTGGCCGCGTGGGCCACGGGCGACGTGCCGGCAGCCCTGCAGACCTTCACGGAGGCTGTGGCGAGTCTGCACGCAGGCGGGAACCTGGTCGACGAGCTCAGCAGCACGGTGGTCCTGGCAGACATGTGGCTCGCGGCAGGCCGGCCCAGCAAGGCACGCCGGCTCTACCAGAGTGCGCTGCAGCTGGCCGGGGCGCACGGCGAGGCCGTGGCGCGGGCAACCGCGGACCTGCACGCGGGCCTGAGTGAGATCGACCGCCAGGCCGGAGACCACGGCAGCGCCCGGCAACATCTCGAGGCCGCCGCAGTGTTCGTCGAGCGTGCGACGATGACCGAGGGCCGCTACCGGTGGTTCGTGGCCATGGGACTGATGGCCCAGGCCGAAGACAGCCCGGACGAGGCCATCAGGTTCCTGGACCAGGCGGAGCAGCTCTACCGGCCGGCGTTCTTCCCGGACGTCCGGCCTATCGCCGCGATGAGGGCCCGGGTCTGGATTGTGCAGGGCAAGGTGCCGGAGGCTTCCGAGTGGGCACGTGAACGGGGCGTGTCCGTCACGGACGGTCCCCGTCACCTAAGCGAATTCGATCACCTCACGCTGGTGCGTCTGCTCATCGCCCGGCACCGGCTGGACCCCGGCGCCGGCACGGTCGGCGGCGCACTTCTGCTGCTGGACCGGCTCCTGGAGGCCGCCGCCTCCTCCGGACGCGCCGGAAGCCTGGTGGAGATCCGCATGCTGCAGGCACTGGCACATGACGCGACGGGGCACCGGCCGCAGGCCCGAGAGGCGCTGGGCCGGGCCTTTGCCGGGGCACCGGAACCAGGCGCGTACGTGCGGCTCTTCCTGGACGAAGGTGCCCCCATGATGGAACTGCTGCGCGACGCCGCGCGACACGGCCACGCCGCTGGCCAGGCGTCTGGCCAGGCGTCTGGCCAGGCGTCCCGTTTGCTCGGCCTTAGTAACGCCGCGGCGCCGCCAGCCGCCGGTCCGGGGCGGCGCCCGCTGTCGTTGCCGGCGTTGAGCGAACGGGAACTGCAGGTGCTCAGGCTCCTTGGCAGCGACCTCAGCGGGCCGCAGATCGCCGGCGAGCTGTTCATCTCGCACAACACGCTGCGCACCCACACCAGGCACATCTTCACCAAGCTCGAGGTCACCAGCCGCAGCGCGGCGGTGCGCCAAGCAAGCAAACTCGGCCTGATGTAGCCGGCCCCGCCACGGATCTCACCCTGTCAGTCACATCACGGGGTGACGCCGGGTCACCCTGTCCGTCCCTACCTTGGAGGTATCCCGCGGCGCCCCGCCGTGAGTACCACGAACAAGATACAAGGAACAAGGGAGCCGGACATGTCCATCACCACCACCAACCTCACCCGCGCGGCAGGCCTCAGCGCCGTCGCGGCGGGCCTGCTCTTCATCGGCGTCCAGATCAACCATCCCCAACTGGACGTCGCCTTCGTCACCACGACCGAATGGACGGTCCGCCAATCCGTCAAAGTGCTGATGTCCGGACTGTCGCTCATCGGCATCACGGGCATGTACCTGCGCCAGGTCAGGCGGACGGGGGTGCTCGGCCTGATCGGGTACGCCGTGTTCGGCGCCGGCTACCTCATCATGATGAGCATCGAAGTCATCGCTTTAGTCGTCCTCCCAGCCATCGCCCAAAGTTCACCGGGCTACGTCAGCGATGTCCTCGCCGTCGCGACCGGCGGCCACGCTGCGGGCGACATCGGCCTGATGCAGGGCCTCAGCCTGGTCTCCGGCCTCACGTACCTGGCCGGCGGCCTCATCTTCGGCATCGCACTCTTCCGTGCCAACGTCCTCGCCCGCTGGGCTGCGGCGGTCCTCGCCGGTGGCGCCGTCGCAACGATGGCGATCCCGCTGCTGCCGCAGATCAATGAAAGGCTGTTCGCTTTGCCCACCGGTGTCGCCCTGATCGGCCTCGGATACTCACTGTGGCGCGACCAGCGCGCCGTAACGGGCCGGTCCCTGACCGACGTCGTGGGTTCGCCACTTGACCCGGCCGGCGCCAAATGACCGTCCGCGCGGCAGCCCGGCCCGACGGGTCGGGCGGCCCCGCCGGGTGGGTGCCCTGGTCCCTCGTCGCCCTCGTTGTGGTCCCCGCCGCGGCCGGCTCCCTGCGGCTGGCCGAGCTGTCCGGCGGTCCGCGCCTCATGCCGGACAATCCGGCCATGACAGCCTCGCCCATGCCCGTCGTCGTGCACATCATCAGCGCGATCCTGTACGCGGTCCTTGGCGCTTTCCAGTTCTCCGCCCGGTTCCGGCGGCGCCGGCCGGGCCGGCACCGTTCGGCCGGACGGGTCCTGGTGGTGCTGGGCCTGGCGGTCGCGTTCTCGGCGTTGTGGATGACGCTGTTCTATCCCCGCCAGCCCGGCACGGGCGCACTGTTGTACATCTTCAGGCTCGCGTTCGGGTCGGGCATGGCCGCCGCCATCATCCTCGGGGTCGCCGCGATCCGCCACGGCGACGTTGCCCGCCATCTGGCCTGGATGACACGTGCCTACGCGCTGGCGCTCGGCGCCGGCACCCAGGTGTCCACGCAAGGCATCGGCAACGCCGTCTTCGGCGCCAGTGAAGTCACCACCACGCTCATGCTGGGCGCCGGCTGGGCCATCAACCTCACCGTCGCCGAATACATCATCCGCCGCCACGGCGGCAGCCGGATCCGGGCGACGGCGGAGGTCGGGTCGTCATGACCCGGTCCGCCAAACGGCCCGCGCCGACAGGCTACCAGCTTCGGGTCGATGGACATCTCGAGGACCACTGGTCGGCCTGGCTCGGTGACCTCACCCTGACCCGGGAAAGCGACGGCACCACCAGCCTGACGGGTTTCGTCCCGGACCAGGCAGCGCTGCACGGGTTGCTCGTCAAGGTCCGGGACCTCGGCCTCATCCTGGTCTCCGTGGAGGCCATCGATCCCTCCATCCGCCGCGGCGGAGCAGGCGGGTAGATGGGATGACCAATGGCAGAACCTGTGGAGGAGGCGTTCACGGTGATCGCCGATCATATGCCTCAGCCGCGGCCGGCGAACGCAAGGACATCCTGCGCGATGCGGCCGCTGGAGGCTGCCCGGACATGGCCCTTCCCCTCGTACCAGATGAGGGTGCAGTCCGGAATGAGACCGGCGGTTTCCTGGGCGACGTCGCGCGGGAAGAACTGGTCGGAGCCCCCGCAGATCAGAAGGACCGGCCGCCGGATCAGCGGGAGGACGCCCCGGGAATTGAAGGCCACTTCGCCCTGCACTTCGGTGAGGACATCCTGGGACGGGTATTCGGATCCGCTCAGAATCCGGCGCCTGATGACGGGGCCGATCAGCTGCCGCAGCCACTTCATCCGCCGCCCCGGCAGCAGGTACTCGGCGAAGACCGTGCCGGCGCCGTCTGTGTCCCCGTCCGCGATGGCCTGCGCCATCCGGGAGTCGACGTCCTTGCCCCAGTCACTGAGCTCCGCGGCGGTGACCACCATGGCCATGTGGCCGAACGATTCAGGATGCCGCGCCGCCAGATACTGCGCAATCATTCCGCCAAAGGACTCCGCCACGACGATATCTGCGCGTCCGCCGAACTCCTCGGCGATGAGCCGGGCATAGTCATCCGCCATGTCGGCGACCGTGTGCTTCGGCGGCATGCCACGGCGCCGGGTGACAATCCAGACGGAGTAACCGGCCTGGAGAAAGGGATCGAACTGCCGCCGGAGCATCCGGCGCAATACCCCTTGGGGAACCGCGCTCCCGGGGCCGCCCTGAATGAAAAGGAGTGTCTTCGCGCCGTTGCCCCAGCTCAGGTAGTCCATGCCATTCGGGAAAGTCCCGACCCGTGGTTCCCGGTCCGCCGTCGATGCTCTGCCCACAAATGCCTCCGGTCCGGATGTGACAGGAGCCAAGCCCCGCGGGCCCCCGCGTCACCACCACGCTATGCGCCGGTTGGTGTCAGGGCAAGATCCGCAGGCCCTCCGACGGTTCCGGTTCCTCAAAGATCCCGGCCAGGTGCCGCACGTCGTCCTCGCCGAGCCGGTGCGAGCCCGCCTCACCCCGTCCGGCGCGGCTGACCGCCCGTTCGATGGCGGCCTCCAGTGGTGTCCGGACACAGTGAAGGACGACGGCGCCGCCGGCTGCCTCTGCTTTGGCTGCCCAAACAGCATGCCGCCCGCTGTTCCACTGGTTCCAGTCGAGCACAACGTCGGTGCCGGCCTGCAGGACCTGCAGTGCGGTGTCCCAGATCAGCAGCTTGCAGCTTTCCGCCAGTTCCCCGTAGTCCGCGGAGGCAAAGTGGAGTTCCGGGTACAGCCGCAGCATCCATTCGTCGAGGCTGAACCGCACGGCGGGCAGCCGGGCCTCGAGTTGCCGGGCAACGGTGGTCTTTCCGGCACCGGGGAGGCCGCAGAGCAAGTGGACCGTGGGTTGCCCGGTCCCCGTCCGCAGTCGTTCCGCCAGGCCCCTAAGGTTCCTTGGTAATGAGCAGTTCGTGGGCTCCCGCGGCCCCGGCCCCCATCGACTCGACCACAGTCTGGGTGCGCCGGCGGGTGGCCGCGTCGGCGGCGGCACCGGCGCAGGGGCCCTGCGGGGCGTCGGAGGCAACGGAGCACCAGCGGTAGGGTCCGCGGACAATCACCGACGGCGCCCAGGCCAGGTCCGAGGCGGTCCACTTGCCGGCGGCATCCTGGCTGAACTGGGCCCGGACCAGGAGGCCCTCGTTGTTCACCACATAGTTGGGCGAGAGCTCGGTGATCCCGTTGCCCAGGCCGTAAGCAATCCACGTTCCCTTGTACTGCTCGATCGGGAGGACCGAGTGGGTGTGGTGGCCGTAGATCATGGTGAACTGGCCGCTGTCCGCGAGAGCATGGGCGACACCGGTCTGCTCGGCGTTGGGCACACTGGAATACTCGTCGCCGGCGTGCATGGCACCCAACACGATGTCGGCCCCCAGGTCCCGGGCCTTCTTCGCTTTGGCGATCATGACCTCGGGGTCGAGCATGTCCACCTGCCAGGCCGCTTCGGGGAGCTGCCCGTTCAGGCCGTAGGTCGCATCGATCACGGCGATCTTGGCCGCGGCAGTCTGCAGGATCATGATGCCCTGTGAGTCCGCCTCGCTCCGGTACGAGCCGGTGTGCTGCAGCCCCGCCGCGTCGAGGGCGTCCAGGGTGCGGACCAGCCCGGCGGTGCCGCGGTCGACGGTGTGGTTGCTGGCGGTGGTGCAGGCCTGGTAACCCACCTGCCGGGCAGCCGTGATGATCTGCGGCGGAACGTTGAACGAGGGGTACGCCGAGAAGGGTCCGGTCGGGCCGGCCACGGGCGTTTCCTGGTGGCAGATCGCGAGGTCGCTCTTCTCGATGTACTTGCGCTGGCCCTCTAGCAGGGGTCCGAAGTCCAGGCCCTTGGCCCCGGAGGCCAGGGCGTCAGCGCGGGCCTGCTCCCAGAGCTGGGCGTGGACGAGCATGTCCCCGGTGACCAGTACCGAGGTGCAGCGGACGGCCGCGCAGGCCGGCCCCTTACCCGGTGTCGGCGTCGGGGTCGGAGTGCCCGACGGCGACGCTGACGGCGTACTTCCCGGCGTCTCTGCCCCTGCCGGACTGGCGGTGCTCCCGCCGGCCGCCGGGGAACCCGAACCGCTGTTTTCCGGACGGGCGCCGATGCCGCAGGAAGCCACCGAGGCCACGAGGGAAAGGGCTGCGGCGGCGGTGAGCAGACGGCCGCGCAGCGTGGGAGTGATGGTAGGCATGGCGCCCATCCTACGGTGGCCCCGGTCACAACACGCCCGGCAGGCCGTTGAGACTCCCCCCGTTACATGAAAGAGTTATTTCATGACCAATCCCCTGATGAGCCCCAGCCCCGTGCCGTTCGGCCTGCCGCCGTTCGCAGACATCACCGACGAGCACTACGCCGAGGCCGTCGAGGCCGGCCTCGCCGAGCACCTCGCTGAAATCCAGGCAATCGTGGACACCCAGGAACCTGCCTCCTTCGAGAACACCGCGCTGGCCATGGAGCGGTCCGGACAGCTCCTGCAGCGCGCCGCGGCGTCCTTCTTCACCCTCGTCTCGGCCGACGCCTCGGACGCCATCCGCGAACTCGAGACCACACTGTCCCCGCGCTTCTCGGCCCACCAGGACGCCGTCTACCTCAACCGGGGGCTGTTCGAGCGCTTCGCCGCGATCAACACCGACCGGCTCGACGCCGAATCCGCCCGGCTCGTGGACGAGTACCTCAAGGAGTTCCGCCAGTCCGGCATCCAGCTCGACGGCGCCGGCCAGGAACGGCTCAAGGCCGTCAACGCCGAGCTCTCCCGCCTGGGCACGGACTTCGGCCAGCGGGTGAAGGAGGCCATGAAGTCCGCCTCGCTGCTCCTGGACGACGCCGCCGAACTCGCCGGGCTGCCCTCCGACGACGTCGCCAGCGCCGCGGAAGCCGCGCGCACCGCCGGGCACGAGGGAAAGTTCCTGCTCACCCTCATCCAGCCCAGCAACCAGCCCGCCCTTGCCGCCCTGGACAACCGCGACGTCCGCCGCCGCCTGTACGAGGCCTCCATCGGCCGCGGCAGCGACGGCGGCAGCTTCGATGTCCTGGACCTCGTCAAGGACCTGGTCCGGCTCCGCGCCGAGAAAGCGACGCTGCTGGGCTTCGCGAACTACGCCGAGCTCACCGTGGACCAGCAGACCGCCCCGGATTTTGCGGCTGTGCAGGCCATGATGAACCGGCTCGCCCCGGCCGCGGTCCGCAATGCCGATGCCGAGGCCGAAGCGCTGGCCGGGATCGCCGGGCACCCGCTGGAAGCCTGGGACTGGGCCTACTACTCCGCCAGGGTCAAGCGTGAACGCTACGCCGTGGACGAGCAGGCGCTGCGCCCGTACTTCGAGCTGGACCGTGTCCTCAACGACGGCGTGTTCTTCGCCGCCAACGCGCTCTACGGCATCACGTTCCACGAACGCGCCGACCTCGCCGGCTACCACCCGGACGTGCGCGTCTGGGAAGTCCGCAATGCGGACGGCACCGGGCTGGGCCTGTTCCTGGGCGACTACTACACCCGTGAGTCCAAACGCGGCGGGGCCTGGATGAACTCCCTCGTGGAACAGTCCGGGTTGCTCAACACCCGTCCCGTGGTGATCAACAACCTCAACATTTCCAAGCCGCCCGCCGGCGAACCCACACTCCTGACCCTCGATGAACTCCGCACCACGTTCCACGAGTTCGGGCACGCCCTGCATGGACTCTTCTCCTCCGTCACCTACCCGCGGTTCTCCGGCACCTCGGTGCCGCGGGACTTCGTGGAGTACCCCTCGCAGGTGAACGAAATGTGGATCATGTGGCCGGAGGTCCTCGCCAACTACGCACGCCACCACGCCACTGGCGAGGCGCTGCCGCAGGAGGTCGTGGACAAGCTCGACGCCGCGCAGCTCTGGGGCGAGGGCTTCGGCACCACCGAATACCTGGGCGCGGCCCTGCTCGACCTCGCCTGGCATGTGCTGGACAGTTCCGAGGTGCCCGAGGACGTCCTGGAGTTCGAGGCTAAGGCACTGGCGGCGGCCGGTGTGGCGCACCACCTGATCCCGCCGCGCTACCGGACCGGCTACTTCCAGCACATCTTCGCGGGCGCCGGGTACGCCGCGGGCTATTATTCCTACATCTGGAGCGAGGTCCTGGACGCCGAGACAGTCGAATGGTTCAAGGAACACGGCGGCCTCACCCGGGCCAACGGCGGGTTCTTCCGCGCCGAACTGCTCGCCCGGGGCAACAGCCGCGACCCGCTGGATTCCTTCCGCGCCTTCCGCGGCCGCGACGCCGAACTCGAACCGCTCCTCAAGCGCCGCGGCCTCGACTAACCCCTCATCGGTTGCTCCGTAACGGCCGTTTTGAGGCCTCATAAGGGCCGTTGCGGAGCACTCGATGGGGAAACTAACGACGGCGGCGGCGCGCTGGGCCGGGTTGCCGGACTTGAAGATGCCGGAGCCGACGAAGACACCGTCGGCGCCGAGCTGCATCATCATCGCGGCGTCGGCCGGGGTGGCGATGCCGCCTGCGGTGAACAGCACGACGGGGAGCTTGCCCGTGGCGGCAACTTCCTTGACCAGTTCGTACGGGGCCTGCAGCTCCTTGGCGGCGACGTAGAGCTCGTCCTCGGCCATGCCGGCGAGCCTCTTGATCTCCGAACGGATCTGGCGCATGTGCGTGGTGGCGTTGGAGACGTCACCGGTGCCGGCCTCGCCCTTGGACCGGATCATGGCCGCGCCCTCGTTGATGCGGCGCAGGGCCTCACCGAGGTTGGTGGCGCCGCAGACGAAGGGAATCGTGAAGTTCCACTTGTCGATGTGGTTCGCGTAGTCGGCCGGGGTCAGGACCTCGGACTCGTCGATGTAATCCACACCGAGGGTCTGGATGACCTGGGCCTCGACGAAGTGGCCGATCCGGACCTTGGCCATGACCGGGATGGACACGGCGGCGATGATCGCCTCGATCATGTCGGGATCGGACATCCGGGACACGCCGCCCTGGGCGCGGATGTCGGCGGGTACGCGTTCCAGCGCCATGACTGCCACGGCTCCGGCATCCTCAGCGATGAGGGCCTGCTCGACGTTGACGACGTCCATGATGACGCCGCCCTTGAGCATCTCCGCCATGCCGCGCTTGACGCGGTTGCTGCCCGTAACGCTCTGTGCGGACGCGCCGGCTTCGCTGTTTACATCAGGTGTAGACACAAAAACCCCTATGGGTAGATAGATGACCTCGCCGGAGCGCGGACGGCACACAAATACCGCTTCGCACACACCGGATTACCGGATCCATTGGCCGGTAGTGCTAATACTAGTCCCCCTGCCGCGCCCGGCTGAATTCCGGTTACACCGCCAGGACCCGCCGAACCAGCGCGCTCAGGCGGCCTGTTCGGTTGCGGTGCCTTCGGTCTCCTCGAGCGACTGGCGGTGCACTGTGATGATCCGCTGGATGACCGTCACGAGGCTAGCGGCGGCCAGGACGCACAGCGTCACGAAAAGGACCACGGTGGGCAGGCCCAGGCCGGTGAAGCCGGTGACCACCAGGACGGACACCAGCCGTTCGGCCCGCTCGGCAATGCCCACGTTGGCCTGGAAGCCCAGCGCCTCGGCCTTCGCACGGGCATAGGAGACCACCATCCCCAGGACCAGGCAGACGACGGCGGCAATTGCGATGGGGGTGTTCGCGCCTCCGGTGAAGAACCAGACCGCGACGCCGGCAAACAGGGCGCCGTCGGCCACCCGGTCCAGGGTGGAGTCCAGGAAGTTGCCCCAGCGGCCGCCGCTCTTTTGCATCCGCGCCATGATGCCGTCGATGACGTCGGAGAAGATGAACGCGGTGATGAAGAGGGTGCCCCACCAGAGCTGGCCCAGCGGGTAGAACACCAGGGCCCCAACCACAACACCGAGCGTTCCGACGATGGTCACGGCGTCCGGGGAGACGCCGATCCGCAGGAGCCACCGGGCAAGCGGGGAGAACAGCGCGGTGAAGAAGCCGCGCGCGTGCCTATTCAGCATCCGTCGCCCCGGCGGTCGCCTGGGGCCAGGCGTCCGCCACCTGCTGGCGGACCTCGCCGAGGGTCTGCGTGATGGCCTTGGTCTGGGCGATGATCGGGAAGAAGTTCCCGTCCCCGCCCCAGCGCGGCACCACGTGCTGGTGCAGGTGCCCGGCGATCCCGGCACCGCCGGTCACGCCCTGGTTCATGCCCAGGTTGAAGCCGGTGGGGTTGGCGACCTTGCGCAGCACGCGCATGGCCGTCTGGGTGAGCTCGGCGAATTCAGCCGTTTCCTCCACGGTCAGGTCCGTGTAGTCGGGAATGTGCCGGTAGGGGCAGACCAGCAGGTGGCCCGGGTTGTAGGGGAAGAGGTTGAGCACGACGTAGCTGGTCCGCCCGCGGCAGACGATGAGTGAATCGCCGTCCTCGCGTTCCGGTGCCACGCAGAACGGGCAGTCGTCCACGTTCTTGAACTGGTGCTGCCCGCCCTTGATGTAAGCCATCCGGTGCGGAGTCCACAGGCGCTGGAACGCGTCCGGCACCCCGGCCAGGCCAAAGTCGTCGGTCACGCCGTCGTCGCCCGGATATTCCGGAGCGGCCCCTGTGGTTTCCTGCATGCCTGGTTTTTCCCTGTCCGCTAGCTGGTCCGGTTGCGGACGGCGTCGACGATCCGCTGGACCGCCTCGGCCACCGGCACGCCGTTGTCCTGGCTGCCGTCACGGAAGCGGAAGGACACGGCGCCGGCTTCGGCGTCGTCCCCTCCAGCGATCAGCACGAACGGGATCTTGTCCTTGCTGGCGGTGCGGATCTTCTTCGGGAAGCGGTCCGAGGAAATATCCACTTCGGCACGGATCCCCGCGGCTTTGAGCTGGTCCACGACGTCGAACATGTAGTCGTTGAATGCCTCGGCCACCGGGATGCCGACCACCTGCACGGGGGCCAGCCAGGCCGGGAACGCGCCGGCGTAGTGCTCGGTCAGGACACCCATGAACCGTTCCACGGAACCGAACAGGGCCCGGTGGATCATGACCGGGCGCTGGCGGGTGCCGTCCGCGGCCTGGAACTCGAGTTCGAAGCGCTCGGGCAGGTTGAAGTCCAGCTGGATAGTGGACATCTGCCAGGTGCGCCCGAGGGCGTCCTTGGCCTGGACGGAGATCTTGGGGCCATAGAACGCGGCTCCGCCCGGATCCGGGACGAGCTCCAGGCCGGAGGCTTCGGCAACCTCGGCGAGGGTGCGGGTGGCCTCGTCCCACGTGGCGTCGTCGCCCACGAACTTGTCCTCGTTCCTGGTGGAGAGTTCCAGGTAGAAGTCGTCCAGGCCGTAGTCCTTGAGCAGCCCCAGCACGAAGTTCAGGGTGCTGGTGAGCTCGTCCTTCATCTGCTCGCGGGTGCAGTAGATGTGGGCGTCGTCCTGGGTCATGCCGCGCACCCGGGTGAGGCCGTGCACGACGCCGGACTTCTCGTAGCGGTAGACGGAGCCGAATTCGAACAGGCGCAGCGGCAGTTCGCGGTAGGACCGTCCGCGGGAGCGGAAGATGAGGTTGTGCATGGGGCAGTTCATCGGCTTGAGGTAGTAGTCCTGGCCGGGTTTGCGCACTGTGCCGTCCTCGTTGAGTTCGGCGTCGATGTGCATCGGGGGGAACATCCCGTCCCGGTACCAGTCCAGGTGGCCGGAGACCTCGTAAAGGTGGCCCTTGGTGATGTGCGGGGTGTAGACGAAGTCGTAGCCGGCTTCCACGTGGCGCTGGCGTGAGTAGTCCTCCATGGCCTTGCGGATGATGCCGCCCTTGGGATGGAACACCGGCAGGCCCGAACCCAGCTCGTCCGGGAAGGAGAACAGGTCCAGTTCGGCCCCGAGTTTGCGGTGGTCGCGTCGTTCGGCCTCGGCGATGCGCTCCTGGTAGGCCTTGAGGGCTTCCTTGGTGGGCCAGGCGGTGCCGTAGATGCGCTGCAGCTGCTGGTTGTTCTGGTTGCCCAGCCAGTAGGCGGCGGAGGACCGGGTCAGGGCGAAGGCGTTGGAGATGAGCTTGGTGTTGGGCAGGTGCGGGCCGCGGCACAGATCGCACCAGACGGTGTCCCCGCTCTTGCGGTCCACGTTGTCGTAGATGGTGATGTCTCCGGCGCCGACCTCGACGTTGACACCTTCACCGGCGTCGGCGGCGTTGTTCTTCTTGCCCAGCAGTTCGAGCTTGTAGGGCTCGTCCTTCATTGCTTCACGGGCCTCGTCCTCGCTGACCACGCGGCGGACGAACTTCTGGTTCTGGTTGATGATCTTTTGCATCATCTTTTCCAGGGCCTTCAGGTCCTCCGGAGTGAACGGGTCCTCGACGTCGAAGTCGAAGTAGAAGCCGTCCGTGATGTACGGGCCGATGCCAAGCTTGGCGTCGGGGCGCAGCTGCTGCACGGCCTGGGCCATCACGTGGGCCGTGGAGTGGCGGAGGACGTTGAGGCCGTCGGGGGAATCGATGGTGACGCCCTCGATCGTGGCGTCCTCGGGCAGCGGCTGGTCCAGGTCCTTGAGCTCGCCATTGACGCGGGCCACAACGACGTCGCGGCGCTCAAAAAAGAGTTCCGCGCCGGTGGTCCCGGTAGCCACCTTGGTCTCTTCGCCATCGACGAGAAGGGTGATCTGCTGGGCATCTGACACGGGTGTCTCCTATTCAAAGTTTAGGCTTCGTAGCTTGTGGCGTACGGCGACCACAGCCAGCCTCGTCCATGCTATCGGTTTCTGCAGGGGCCAACCAACGCGCCACTCAGCCTCCCAGCCCGGTAATGGCGAGGTTGCGGCTGATCCCGTCCAGCGGACCCGGCGGCTCGGGTTCCCGGTATTCCGGGATCCCGGACGCCGCGGCCGGGAACGGCAGCGTCCCCGTGCGGCTCAGGTCCCAGGCCATGCTGGCGCTGATACTGATCCCCCTCGGACCGGTCCGCCGGGTGGTCCCCCGGATCAGCAGCAGCCGGGTGCCGAACAGCAACGGCCCGGCCAGCTCCTGGGCCTCATGGAAGAAGACCGAGTCCACACAGCCCGTGCCGTCGTCGATGCTGATGAACACCACGCGGCGGCCGCCCCGCATGGGAGGGGTCTGGGTGGCGACCCGGACACCGGCGACCAGCACCTCGGTGCCGTTGCGCAACCCCAGCAGCTTGTCGGCGGTGGTGACGCCCAGACGGTCCAGCAGCGGCTTGTGGCTGGCCATCAGGTGGTCGCTGACATCCACGGCCATCAGGTCCAGCTCGGCCCTCACGGTATCGACCAGGGTCGGCGGAGGCAGCCCGCCCTTGAGGTTCTTCAGCTCAACGTCGCCCAGCGGCAGCGACAACTGACCCTCGATCACGTCGATGCCTTTGCGCTGCGGCCGGCTTTGCAGAGACTGCAGATGATGTACCAGGTCCGCGCGGTTGGCGGTCCCGCCGGAGGCCCGGTGCAGGGAATCGAAGGCACCGAGCTGCGCCAGCCGCTGGATGCTGGGTTTGCTCAGCCGGGACCTGGCCCGCAGGTCCGCGAGGGAGTCATAGGGCTGGCCCGCCACGATCCGTTTCAGCTCGGTACCGGAGAGCCCGTAGATGCCGTTCAGGCTCAGCCTGATGCCCAGCTTGCCAAGGTCAGGGCCGCCGTCCACGCGTTCCACCCGGTATTCGGCGTGGCTGCGGTTAATGTCCAGGGGCAGGATCGGGATGCCCAGCCGCCGGGCCTCGGCGACCAGGAGCCGCTTGGGATACATCCCCGGATCGTGCTCCCACAGCCCGGCGAGGAACGCTTCCGGGTGGTGGGTCTTGAGCCAGGCCGACTGGTAGGTGGGCACGGCAAAAGCGGCGCCGTGGGCTTTGCAGAACCCGAAGCTTCCAAAGGCCTTGAGCGTCCCCCAGACCTTGTCCACCACTGCGGGGCTGTACCCCCGGGTACGGGCTTCCGTCCGGAAGAACTCCTCCACCCTGCCTTCCCGCACGTCGTTGCCGAGGGCACGGCGGAATTCATCAGCCCGCGCCAGCCCGCATCCGGTCATGACATCGAACGTCTTGAGGATCTGTTCATGGAACACGGTCACGCCATGCGTCTCCTGGAGGACGGGTTTGAGGTCCGGGTGCGGATAGACCTCCGGCGCGAAACCGTGCCGGTGCTCCAGGAAGGGCCGGACCATGTCCGATTTCATCGGACCCGGCCGGAACAGCGAGATGTCGATGATGAGGTCGTTGAATTCCCGGGGTGCGAGTTTGCCGATGAGCTCCCGCTGCCCGGGGGATTCGATCTGGAAGCAGCCCAGGGTGTGGGTACTGCGGATCAGCTCATAGGTGGGTTCGTCGTCGAGCGGCACGGCGTTGAGGTCGATCCGGCCGTCCTCGGCGATGTAGTCCGGCCCCGTCCCGTCCGGCCCCGCCAGGTGGGCTCCAGCGGCCACCACCTCGGCTTTGGTGGGATGCAGGCGGATCACCTCGCGGACGGCGAAGGCCATGGCGCTTTGCATCCGGACGCCGAGGACATCGAGTTTGAGCATGCCCATCGGGTCCATGTCGTGCTTGTCGAACTGGCTCATCGGCAAGCCCAGGCCGCTGGGCTGCACGGGGGTGCGGTCCAGCAGGGTGGCGTCGCCCAGGATGACCCCGCAGGGGTGCATGGAGATGTGGCGCGGCAGCCGGTCCAGCCGTTCGGTGAGGTCCACCAGCAGATCCAGCTGCTGGTTGCCGCCGAAGTCGCGCTGCCCCACCCGGCCGGCGAATTCCTTCAGCTCGGGCTTCTCCTCGAGGGCTTCGCGGAAGTTCCGGGCCGAGAACCGCCACAGCTGCTTGGCGATGTCCCCGATCTCGCCCCCCTCCATGCCCAGCGCCAGTCCGGCGTCGCGCACGGCCCCGCGGGCGCGGTAGCCGTTTTGCATGCTCATCAGCGTGACGCGCTCGGAGCCGAAGCGCTCAAAGATCTTCCGGTACACGTTGTGCCGTTCGGCGCTTTCGACGTCGATGTCGATGTCCGGCAGGGTGGCGCGGTCCCGGGACAGGAAGCGCTCGAAGATGAGGTCGTGCTGCAGCGGGTTCACCTGGCTGACACCGATCAGGTAGTTGACCAGGCTGGAGGCCCCCGAACCGCGGGCCGCGGCCCGGACCCCCATGTCCAGGATCATCCGGGACACCTCGGCCACGGTCAGGAAGTACGCGGCGAAGCCCAGGGAGTCGATGATCCTCAGCTCGTGCTCCAGCCGCGAGCGCAGCTCCCCGGCGGGTTTGCCGGTGATGCCCGGGAACCTCCTGCTGATGCCCGCTTCGCAGCGCTGGGTGAGCTCCACGAGGGGGTCCCCGGCGATGCCGATCACGGAGGCTTCCGGGACCACTGGCTGTTTCCATCCCATGTCCGTCACGGGGTCCATCCGGCAGCGGTCCGCGAGCGCCCCGGTCTGCGCCATCAGGCTCTTGAGGTCCGCGGCGCCGTACCCGGCGGCGTGCATGATCTCCTTGCCCAGCTGGAGCATCTGAGCCGCGGATTTCATCCAGCCCTGCCCGTTGGGCTGGAGCAGCGGGGCGGCGGAGAGTTCGGGGAGCGATTTCAGGGTGCGGGCGGAATCCAGTACGTCCGCGGTGGCCGCCCCGTCCTCGGCGACATACCGCACGGCATTGGTCAGGACGGCGGGAACCCCTTGTTCCGCGGCAAGCTTGAGCATCCGCACCGCGTGGGCGGTGCTGAGCGGTTCCCCCGGCGGGCTGAGCTGGCTGACCACCTCCGCGGCGATCGTTCCGGGCGGCATGGCATCGAGCCACCGTTTGAACAGGGTGCGGGGGCGCAGGTAGCGCCTCCCGCCCATGGCACGTCCGACGTCGGAGTCCGGACCGATCAGCACGGTCAGCACCGGCTTGAGGGTTTCGGGGTGCAGGGTGCGGGAGGCCAGTTCGGCGCGCGTCACGGCCACGGGCACCGCTCCCCCGGCCTTGCCCGTGGTGCGGGCATGCGCATCGGAGATCAGCCGGCACAGCGCCCGGTAGCCGGCGCCGTCGTTGTGCCCGTGGGCCAGGACGACGACGCGCCCGCCCACCTGGGTGCGGAGGTCGCCGTCGTCGTCGAAGACCGCAAGGTCCACCCCAACGATCGGGTCCAGCCCGGCGGCCATGCAGGCTTTCAAGTGCTTGACCGTCCCGTAGAGGCCGTCGCGGTCCGTGCAGGCGAGCGCCGCCGCCCCGTCCGCGGCCGCGGCGGCGGCCAGCTCATCCGGCCAGGAGACCCCGTAGTGGGCACTGAAGGCGGTGGAGACATGGAGATGCGTGAAGCTCATGCCGGTTCGGACTTCCGGACCGGGAGCAGGGCGTCATGGATCCGCAGCAGGCGCCAGCGTCCGCTGCCCACATGCCGGGTGAGGTCGAGGGTGAGGCTGTCAGGTTCAGGGGAATCTGCTGGGCGCACCTGCACCCGCCAGATCTCGTGGTCCACGAGTCCCGGGCCGCTCCCCAGGGGTGCCCGCTGTTCCTCCGCCCACCATTGGCGCCGCTCGTACCAGCGGACCGGTTCCGCGCACACAGTGTAGTGGCGGCCGGCCCAGTCAAGCTTCAAGGGCTGGCCGGAGGGTGTGCAGACGACGTCCACCGACTCGCTGAACATGCCCACCGCGCCTCCCGGACCACACCGTTTCTAAGAACCAACTGTACCAAAACTGGCAGTAGCTATTCGAACATATCTTCGAACAACTCCAGTCTACGACGGCGCCGCGGCAAAACCTAGATCAGGGGTGGACGCACGCAGGCACAGGTAGCAGGATTGAGCCATGAGCTCCCATAACGCACTCCTGAAGCACGTAAGCATCGCCGCCGAGGACACGTCCCTGGTGGCGAAGTTCGATATAGACGGAAACATCCCGGGTCAGGGCGCCTACGTGGTGGGGCTTGTGGCAGCAACGCCGGACCATTCACACCAGCGACGAATGGGCATCGAGTTCATGAACGGGGAAGCAGTGTCCTTCTACTGCTTCAGCCACGACGGCACGGAGGAGAACTTTGACCTCAAGGGCGTGGAGCACTCCGGAAACACCATTACCGGGCACTTTCCGCTCAGCACGGTCATGGGCCTGGCCAAGGGCCACCTCATGACGGCCTTCAGCGACTGCGACGGCCGCGACTACCAGACGAACGTCCCGGTGGAGGAAGCCCTCTAGGCCACTAGGAGCTGGCTTTGTAGACTTCCAGCTCGAGTGTGATGAAGGCGTCGATCATTGCCCGGTAGGTCTTCTCCACGAGGTCAACGTCAATGTCTTTCTGTTCCGCAGTGGCGCGGACGTGTTCGATAACCCGTTCCACACGCCCGGGGGCCCGCACCTCGGCGCTGTCCGCCTTGAGGGTCCCGGCGATCCGGATCAGGCGTTCGCGGCGGCCGATCAGCGACACGATCTGTTCGTCCACCTCGTCAACAGCCACGCGCACGGCGGCGAGCTGTTCCCGGTCGGCCTTGGCAGCTTTATCGTCTTGGTGATTTGTGGACATGTCCATGACAGTATCGAAAGATGCAGCCACGAGTCGATTTAATTTCACTCGGTGTCCGCAGCGTCGACGCCTCCCGCAGTTTCTATGCAGATGGCCTGGGCTGGCCCGTCCACCGGGAAGTCCGGGGGGAGGTCCTCTTCATCCAGGCCAATCACGGCCTCATCCTTTCCCTCGGGGACGCCGGGCAGATGCAGGCCGAAGCCGCCACCGATCCCCCTCCCGGCATTCCGTGCATCACGCTGAGCCACAACCTGGCCAGCGCCGCGGAAGCCGACTGGGTGATGGCGGAAGCCGAGTCGACCGGAGCGGCCATCACCGCGGCGCCGAAGACCCAGCCCTGGGGCGGCTATACCGGGTACTTCGCCGACCCCGACGGCTACCGCTGGGAGGTTGCCTTCAATCCCAGCTGGGCGGTCGACGGCGGCGGGAAAGTAACGCTCTGACCTGACCACCGCGAGCGCCGGCGGTCTCTTTCCTATCCTGCTGAGCCAGCCCTGCGGCCGGCCTGTCATCCGTGCGGCCGAACTTCTTCATCCTCCAGTCTGAACTCACGCGAAATGGCCCGGAATGCCGCAGGGGCCCGCTTAGGGTGACGGCATGTTCACGACCATCACGTATCTGCGGCTCCTCGCGGCACCGGCAACGGCCATGTTGCTCCTGGGGACACTCCTTGTCCTGGAGCAGCGCCATTTCGACCAGAACAGCGCCCTGCTGTTGGCGCTCATCACGGGCGTCGCTGTGGCCGAGATTCTGCCGGCCGCTGCCCTCGGGGTTGTCTTCCTCGCCCTGGTCCTGCAGAGCGTCAAGGTCTTCCCTCCGGTCCTGCTCTCGGGCGTGCTGAGCTACGCCGCCGTGCCTATGGTTATCTTTTTTGCCGTGATCGGCTGGAAAACCCGGAACCGGTGGGTTCCTCCCGTTGCCGCGGTCGTGTTTGCCGGCATCACCGCCGTCAACTGGTTCACCGACCAGACCTGGATCAATTTCATCTTCGGCAACCAGCTGTACGGCCGCGGAATATTGCGAACCCTTACGTACGCTTTTCTGATCTTCGGGGCGTTCGCCGCGCTGAACCTCGCCGCCTGGGCCGTCGGCCTGGCGGTCAACAATGTCTCGCGGAGCCGGCGGGCACAGCTTGCGGCGGAAGCCCGGCTCCGGGAGACGGCGACCGAACTCGCCGTCGAACAGGAACGCAACAGAATCGCCAGGGAGCTGCATGATGTCCTGGCCCACTCACTGACGGTCATCGTGGCGCAGGCCGATGGAATACGCTTCATCCACCGCGCAGAACCGGAATCCGTCGAGGAAGCGTCCAGGGTCATCGCCGAGTCGGCAGCCGGCCCACGGGGTCGAGGACCTGGTTTGCTGGCCGAACGGCTGGGTTCCATCGGCATGCCCGTCCAGGTTGAAATGGCGGGACACCCCTGGGACCTGATGCCCATGCAGCACCTGACGGTCTACCGGCTGGCGCAGGAGAGCCTGACGAATGCCTTCAAGCACGGGAACCGGGGCCAGGGCGCGCACCTGCACCTGGTGTGGACAGCAACGTCCCTGGAGCTCCGGGTCAGTTCGTCGCTCATCACCAACCCGGCAGCGACGCCGCTGCCGGCCCCGCCGGGCCGCGGGATAGCAGGAATGAAAGCCCGGGCCGCCGCTGCGGGCGGCTGGGTCGAAACGATCCAGGCCGAAGGCACCTTCGAAGTGCTGGCCTTCCTCCCCCCGGCAGGTCCTGACCAGCCTGCAGCAGCTGAACGCAGCCAGTCCCCTCTCCGCGATCTGGAAGGCGCAACGCCATGACCGCCGCACAACTACGGATTGCCCTGGCCGACGACCAGCCGCTGTTCAGTGCCGGGCTCAAGATGATCCTGCGCAGCCAGCCGGATATGGATCTGGTCGGCGAAGCCGCCAACGGTGAAGCTGCCGTCCACCTTGTGCAGGAGACACGACCCGATGTGCTCCTGATGGACATCCGGATGCCCGTCATGGATGGAATCACGGCCACGAGGCCCATCCTGGCATCGCCCGGCGGGGCCGCCACCAAGATCATTGTGCTGACCACCATCCAGCACGACGAAGCCGTCGTCCGGGCCATCCAGGCCGGTGCCGCCGGTTTCCTGACCAAAGACACAACCCCCGACTTCCTGCTGGCCGCCATCCGGACGGTCCATTCGGGCCACTCGGTCATCGCCCCGGCCATCACCAACGAACTCCTGCGTGACTACACGACGCCGTCCACCGGGAACGACGCCGTGCTGGCCGACCTGACCGGGCGGGAACGCGACGTCTTTCTGCTGACCGCCAAAGGATTGGGCAACGCGGAGATCGCCGCCTCACTGGTCCTGAGCGAGGCCACCGTGAAGTCCCATGTCGGCAGCATACTGGCGAAACTGAAGCTGAAGAACCGCATCCATCTCGTCGCCTTCGCCTACGAAAAACCACGTGCTCACGTAGCCCTCCACAGCAGCACCGACCCATCCACCGAGGCCTTCGCTCTTAGGGAAGGCCAGCCACCGCTTTGCCCAAAACAACCGAAGGAGCCACCATGAAAAAGAAGATCTTCGGCGCTGCCGTGCTGATCGTAGGCACCGGCGCCGCACTGGCCGCCGCCGCCATCCCGGCCGCGCCGATCACCGCGTCCCCGGAGCCCGTCCCGGGAATCATCCGCGAGGCGGAGTCCTACGCCACGGCCGATCCGACCGCCGAAAAGGGGATGCAGGAGGCCGTCCGGCGCTGCCTGGCCAAGGCCGGCAAACTCTTCGCCGATCCGGCGTTCACGAAGGCACTCACCGGGCCCGGGGACACCGCGTCAATGGCCACGGCGGAAGGCATGGGAACTTCCTCCGGCGGGTGCCGCGGCGAAGCCATGACCAGGATCTACGGCAGCGCTGAAAACTACATGCTTGCCACCGGCATCGCGTACAACCCGTTTTTCCCGGCGAGCCTGTCCGCCGCCGGCGACGCGGGAGTTGCCGCGGCCGTCAGGGACTGGGCCTCCTGTATGGAGGAAACCCCCTATTCCTCCTACGCAAACCCGCAGCAGGCCTCCGATGCAGGAAGAGCCGCGGGGGGCCAGGAGGAGTTCAGGATCGCCGTCACCGACGCGGTCTGCCGGGACAAGACCGGATTCCACGCCGCCCTCGACAACGTCCTGGACAAGTACCTGACAACCCGGATGCAGGAACTTGCACCGCAGATTGAAAAGGTCAAAGAGATTCGCCGAACCGCCGCGACCAGCGCAGCCGCGCTTGGTGACGCTGCAACGAAGTAGCGGGCCGGCCAGTCCTGGCGCCAGCCGTGTCGTCCGCATAGTCCGATGCCCTGGGTGTGACACAGGGCACAATGACCCTATTGAGCTGCTCCTCAGCGCCGCTAACGTGACTGGAGTACACGGCGGCACGCCTATTCGAGCCGGTGTGCGGTGAGCTACGAAATCACAAGAGTCGCACTTGTCCAGGAGCCGGCCGATCTGATGCGGAATCGTCGCGGCATACGTGCCCACCGGTTCGTAGCCCAGGTCAAGGGATGCCGTTGTACTCAGAACAATCGGCGGCCGGAAATCCCACGGATGATCGCCCAGCCCCTCGGGAGCGGTGCCGTCGAGCAGCACTTCGTCCCAGTGATGACCGAGATACCGGGCGACCGTTTGCGCGATCCGACGGGCATTCGGCGCATCGGGGTCGGCACTGTTGAGGATGCGCACCCCCGGCACGCAGGCAACGCGTTCCACAAGGGCGGCTGTGTTGACCGCCGCTGTTGTGTGATCACCGCCCTGGCCGGCAGCTACTTTATTGGCTCCGTACCCCTCGCGGTAGCCGTAGTCTCCTCCGCCCGGCTTCATCGTCGGGTCGCTTTCGGTAATGGGTGCATCGAAGCGGGGTGCGGCGTCGGAGTTGACGTGGTTGCCGGCCTCATCGACGTAGACGGCATTGCTGGAGAGCATCACGCTGGAGGTCACGTCCCGCAGATGGGGAAGGAGCAGCCCGATCGGCCGCCGTGAAACATACCCCGTCCACGAGGAGGTCTGCCCCGCCGCCAACCGCCCCCGCCAAGGATTACCGCACGTTTCATCCGTTCACTCTAAGGGCGGCACCGGGTCCCGCTGCGGCGCCCGCTAGAACAGGCTCCCCACCGGCCGGATCAGTTCCGGGGAGTCGTTCTTGACGTTCCCGACGGCGGTGCCGACGGCGTCAATCGTCCAGCCTTCCGCGACGTCGTGCGCGCCGGCCCGGACCAGATCCACCAGTCCTGCGGCGTCGTCGGCCTGCGGGTCCAGCCACGCCTGCATCGTCTGCCGGTCCATCGGCAGCGGAACCCGGTCGTGCAGGGCCGTGAGTTCGGCCAGCATTCCTCCGGCGTAGCCCTCCGGCGGCGAGTCGGTGGTCATGATCGACGTCGAAAGCAGCCAGCGCTCCGGGTCGTCCTCGGCCTTGGAGGGGTCCTTCCACCATTCGTAGAGCCCGGCGAAGACAATCGGATGGCCGTCCTTCGGGTGCACGTAGTAGGGCTGTTTGCCGCGGCCCTCGCCCTTCCATTCGTAGTAGCCGTCGGCGGGGACGGCGCAGCGCCGGGCGCGGGTAGCCTTCCGGAACGCCGGCTTCTCCAGCACACTCTCACTGCGGGCATTGATCATCTTCGAGCCGATCCCCGGGTCCTTGGCCCAGGACGGCACCAGTCCCCAGCGCGCAAGATGCAGCTGCCGGACCGGTTCCCCGTCCACCAGCCGTTCCAGCAGGATCGGCACGTCCGCCGTCGGGGCCACATTCCACGACGGCGGAATCGCGATCTCCTCCTCGAGTCCGGCGTCGAACTCGGCCAGCAGGTCTCCGACGGCCCGGGCCATCACGTAGCGTCCACACATGGCACCAGCATGCCACCGCACCGCACTGTGCGGGAATAGAGGCCTGCGGGTTACGGTTATTGGGAGTGACGTACGACTTTTGTCGGCAACGGGCGCTGCCACCCAGCGCCGTCAACCAGCTTTGAGGAGAACTTCGTGGACTTCACCCCCGAATCCGGCACCATCACCATGTTTTCGACCACCTGGTGCGGCTACTGCAACCGTTTGAAGAAGCAGCTGGACGCCCAGGGCATCGGGTACACCGAGATCAACATCGAAGAAGTTGAAGGCACCGCAGATCTCGTGGAGAAGCTCAACGGAGGCAACCGCACCGTCCCCACCGTGCTGTTCCCGGACGGCACTGCGGCCACCAACCCCTCGGCGGCCGAGGTCAAGAGCCGCCTCGCGGCCTAGAGCCGCTCCTTTCACCAATATGAACCACTAACGACGACGGCGCGGCCCCCCAGGAGGCCGCGCCTCGTCCCGTTGTGCAACAAAAGTTGTGCAGCAGAAGTCTTGCGACAAAGATTTGCGCCGAGAACCGCAGCACGAGCAGAGGAGCTATTTCCATGGTCCATATAGTCAAAGGCGCAGTAGTCCGCTCCAAGGGTGCACCTGTCACCCTGGAGACCATCCTGGTCCCGGATCCCGGTCCCGGGGAGGCCCTCGTGGACATCCTCACGTGCGGCGTCTGCCACACCGACCTGCACTACAAACAGGGTGCCATCAACGACGACTTCCCGTTCCTGCTCGGCCACGAGGCCACCGGCGTCGTCAGCGCAGTGGGTCCCGACGTCACCGAGGTTGCCCCCGGCGACCGGGTGGTGCTGAACTGGCGCGCCGTTTGCGGCGAATGCCGGGCCTGCGCCAAGGGCCAGCCGCAATACTGCTTCAACACCCACAACGCCACCCAGAAGATGACGCTCGAGGACGGCACCGAACTCACCGCCGCGCTGGGCATCGGCGCGTTCGCCGAGAAGACCCTCGTCGCCGCCGGGCAGTGCACCAAGGTTGACCCCGAGGCTGACCCGGCTGCCATCGGCCTGCTCGGCTGCGGCGTGATGGCAGGCATCGGCGCGGCCATCAACACCGGAAACGTCAAGCGCGGCGATTCCGTCGCCGTCATCGGCTGCGGCGGCGTCGGCGTGGCCGCCGTTGCGGGCGCCTCGCTCGCCGGCGCCACCACCGTGATCGCCGTCGACATCGACCCGAAGAAGCTCGACCGCGCCAAGGACCTCGGCGCCACCCACACCGTGGACTCCTCCGCCGTCGACCCGGTCGAGGCCATCCGCGAACTGACCGGCGGTGTCGGCGCCGATGTGGTGATTGACGCCGTCGGACGTCCGGAAACGTACAAGCAGGCCTTCTACGCCCGCGACCTCGCCGGCACCGTGGTCCTGGTGGGAGTGCCCAGCCCCGGGATGACCCTGGAACTGCCGCTCCTGGACGTGTTCGGCCGCGGCGGCTCGCTCAAGTCCTCGTGGTACGGCGACTGCCTGCCCTCGCGCGACTTCCCCATGCTGATCGACCTCTACCGGCAGGGCAAGCTGGACCTGGACGCCTTCGTCACGGAGCGGATCACGATCGACCAGATCGAGGAAGCCTTCGACAAGATGCACTCCGGCGCGGTGCTCCGCTCGGTGGTCGAACTGTGAGCGGCAGTTCCGTGGACGGCCTCCGGATCGACCGGCTGGTCACCTCGGGCACCTTCTCGCTCGACGGCGGCACCTGGGACGTCGAGAACAACGTCTGGATCGTGGGCAACGACGCGGAATGCGTTGTAATCGACCCGGCGCACGACGCCGCCGCCGTCGAGGCAGCCGTCGCGGGCCGGAAGGTCGCCGCGATCCTGCTGACCCACGGCCACGACGACCACATCGCCGCCGTCGGCGAATTCCGCGGACGGGTCAACGCCCCGGTGTACCTCAACCGCGCGGACTGGATGCTCTGGGACGCAGTGTTCCCGGGCACCGAACCGGACCACGCGATCGGGGACGGGGACACCTTCGAGGTTGCCGGCGCACAGCTCGTCGCGCTGCACACGCCGGGGCATTCCCCGGGTTCCATGTGTTTCTTCCTGGAAAGTGAGGGCACCGTCTTCAGTGGCGACACCCTGTTCCAGGGCGGTCCGGGAGCCACTGGCCGGTCCTACAGCGACTTCCCCACCATCATCGGGTCCATCAAGGCCCGGCTGCTGACGCTCCCGGCGGACACCGTGGTGCGGACCGGGCACGGGGATCCGACAAGTATTGGCGCCGAGGCCCCGCAGCTGGAGGAATGGATCGCCCGGGGCCACTAGCAAACCAGCTCGCAGCAGGGGCCGTTTTGGGCGCTCAGAACGGCCCCTGCTGCCAGTCAGTTGGGCACCCCGGGCGCCCGCTCAGCCGAGCAGGCTGCCGAAGTCGCCGTAGGCCAGGGCTGCGTAGCGGGCGTACGTGTCGATCACGGCGGCCTCGATGGCGTCGACGTCCAGGTGCGGGACGAGGTCGTCGACAGCTCCCGCGGTGGCGGGGTCCCAGTCCAGGCCCAGGGCCGCGTAACTGGCCTCGAGCACCGCGCGGATCGGGGCGGAGTTCTCCACCACAATGACCGAGCTGAAAAGCCAGCCGCCGGCCACGACCCGCTGGGCGGTGCCGACGAGCTTGAGCTGGCGCTGCGGAAACTCCGGGTCCTGCCCGTGCACGCTGAATTCGCCCGGGCAGTACTCGCCCGGGATCTCCCCCACCGCGGCGTCGACGCCGGCGCTCCGCAGGGCGTGGGCCAGCAGTTCGCCGAAGAAGGAGAACCGACCCTTGGCGCCGGCGATCGCATCCGTGGCCGGTTCCAGGTGGTCGATCACCAGGGTCCCCTCGTGATACGCGGCGGCGCGTCCCCCGGCCTTGCGGACCAGCGGCTCGAAGCCCAGGCCGCGGCACGCCTGCACTGCGGCATCGAAGCCCGGCAGGTGCGTGTCCCGCTGCCCGAAGGCCACGGTCGGCGCCGGCCGATAGAGCCGGAGCATGGGGCCTGCCACGCCGGTTTTGACCTTCCGCAAAAGCTCGAGAGCGAGGTCCAGGTCCGCTGCGGCGCCCATGGATTTCTCCTGCCGGAAAATCGTCAGCGTCCGTGGTGCGCCTGCGGCCTCCGGCATCTTGTTATGCTCCCTTATGGTCATCTTGCAGTTCCTCGTCGTAGCCGCCGCGTTCGCCGTCATCGATTCCGTCTGGCTCAAGTCGATGAGCAAGTTCTACCGGAGCCATCTGGGGCACCTCATGGCGGACAAACCCAATCTAGGGTACGCCGTCGTTTTCTATGTCCTGTACATCGCCGGGATCGTCTTCTTCGCCCTCCAGCCCGCGCTCGACGGCGGCAGCTGGCTCTCGGCGCTCGGTTACGGCGCCGCGCTGGGAACCTTCGCCTACGCCACCTATGACCTCACCAACGCCGCGACCCTGAAGAACTGGCCGCTCATCATCGTGGTGGCAGACATCGCCTGGGGTGCTGTGCTGACCGGGCTCGCCACCACCGTCGGCTGGCTGGTCTTCCACTAGCCTGTTTTTGACTCAGACCCGCGCCGGAGCCGCCGGCCGGGCGGGCTCATCCCTAGGACTTCCGGAGCGTCAGGATCTGCTCGGCACGCCCGAACGGGCCCTGGAGGTCGTGCAGTACCGTCGAGGTCAGGCCGATGCCGTCCGTGCCAAAGGAGACCTCGTTGTCCAGCCCCAGCCACAACCCTTCGGGCCGCCGGTACATGTGGATCTGGAGATCCAGATTGGGAAAGGCATAGCTGCCCTCGCCCGGCGGGACGCGGGCTGCGATCCCGTTGGCGGTGTCCACGAGGCCCACCAGCCGGGCGAGGTCGCTGCTGTCGCCCTGGTCCGTCAGCGGGTGGTCGGTGTGCAGCCAGACAGTGCCCGATCCGGCCCGGTGCCCGTCGGCGATCCGCATCTGAAGCGAGGCGATGTAGCCGCCGGGCCAGACGGTGGCGGCGTCGTACGGCTCGCAGTCTTCCGGCGCAGGGATCCTGGGGTCTTCAAAGGCCGCGATGGCCGAGGTGTCGGAGGTGATCATCCGCCAGGCCGTGGCCCGGATCGCCGTGCGTCCGCCGGCCACGAGTTCGGCCTGTACCAGCTCGATCGTCCGGCCGGGCCGCAGGGTGGTTGTGACGACCTCGAACTCGCCGCCGGGAATCAGGCCGAGGATCTCATAGCTCAGGCGCGCCATCCGCATGTCGTCGCGCGGCTCATGCCGGGCCAGGCAGTCAGCCATAATGCCGGAGGCAGGGGCCATGTGCTGCTCGTGCACGTTCCAGGCTCCCTGGGCGTGGATGGTGGAGCGGAAACGCCCGCCGCCCAAAACCTCATAGTAGAAATCGCCTTCGGCAAGCGCCGGTAGTTCAGCAGTCAACGTCTGCCCCTTTCGCGTGGCTGGTAATCCCAGAACACACTATCGCTTCCGTGACCACGGAAAGGGGGCCGCGCCAGTTGCGCGGCCCCCTGTGAGCCCAAGGGTGCGTGCCGTTCAGGCCTCTACGCGGACTCCCCGCCAGAAGGCGACGTGGTCCTTGATGTGCTGGGCATCCGGCTTCGGCTCGGCATAGAACCACGCGGCATCCTGGTTCCGCTGGCCGTCGACCACCAGGCTGTAATAGCCCGCCTGGCCTTTCCAGTGGCAGACACTGCTGTGGCCGCTGTCCTCGAGGTATTCGGAGTTAACCGACCCCAGCGGGAAGTAATGGTTTCCCTCCACCATGACCGTGTTGTCGCTTTCCGCGATGACCGCGCCGTTCCACATTGCCTTTGCCATGGTGTTGTCTCCTGCTCGTAGCCGGGAAGTGCATTCCGCCGGACGCCCCAGGAGGCCGCCCGACACTGGCTCAACGACCGGAGCAGCCCATTGATTCCACTCTTCCCGGCCGGAACCGCGGCCGGAAGTCCGTCTCGATTCGCTGGACTGGGTAGACTCAGAAAGAGATTTCCGCGACTACCCACCGAAGAGGTGCTCCCCTGATTCGAGTCATCAGCTACAACCTGCGTAAGCACCATGCCAGCGGTGAACTGGTTGATCTGGCCCGCAATTTTGAGATTGATGCCTTGTGCCTGCAGGAATGCGACACCGACGACCTTCCGGACACCATTGGCGATCTGCACCTCGCGGACTCCACCAAAGGCAACCGGCTGGGACTGGCGATCTACTACCGCATGGACCGGTTCAAGGCGTACGAAACAAAGACCTTTGCACTGAAGAAGTCGCTGCATGACCGCGTCCTGTCCCCCGCCCACGAGCGGCTCATCGGCACCCGGATGGTCGACAACGAAACGGACCACGACCTCGTCATCGCGTCCTTCCACGCGGCACCCCTGACCGCGTCGAACTCCCTGCGCCGGAACCAGATCCACGCGGCGCACGCGGAACTCCTGAGCATGGGCGGCGGCCTCATGTCCCTGATGGTGGGTGACTTCAACTACCCGTTCTTCACGAAGTACCTCACGGAAGAGATGAAGGACGCCGGCTACGACCTGACGCTCAGCGACCGCCGCACCTACACGCGCTACAAGGTCTTCAAGGGCCACTTCGACTTCGCCACGTCGCAGGGCCTCAACATCGAAAGTGTGGAAACCCTCCCCCGGGGCGCCTCCGACCACCTCCCCATCCTCATCTCTGCGGAGTACGGCCAGGACGCCCCTGGCAACTCCGCGTCCCCCGCCGCGTAGCCAGGGGACACCGTGCGCGGAGCTTGGGCACTCAGAGTCCCACCCGGCCTGCGCATGGTGCGGAATTATGAGCGTCCCTGGCTGAAATCCGATCTGGCCGCCGGCGCAGCCCTCAGCGCCTTCCTCATTCCGGCCGGCATGGCGTACGCCGAGGCCGCCGGGCTGCCGGCCGTCACGGGACTCTACGCCTCGATCATCCCCCTGCTCGCCTACGCGGTCTTCGGGCCCTCCCGGGTCCTGATCATCGGCCCGGATTCCAGCCTGGCCCCGATGATCGCCGCCGCCGTCCTGCCCCTCGCCGGCAAGGACCCGGATCACGCGGTTGCCCTGGCCGGCGTTCTGGCGCTGCTGATCGGCGGACTGCTCCTGGCAGGCAGGATCTTCAAACTGGGCTTCATCACCAGCCTGCTCTCCAAACCCATCCGTGTCGGTTACCTCAACGGAATCGCCCTGGCGATCATGCTGAGCCAGTTGCCCAAGCTGCTCGGCATCCCGGCCTCCGCCGGCTCACTCATCGACACGGCCACGGGCACCGCGCAGGCGGTGGCCCGCGGTGCCGTGAACCCTCTCGCTTTGCTGTTCGGGGCCGGGACGATTGCCGTCATCGTCGTGTGCCGCTTCCTGCCGTGGAAGCTTCCCGGCGTGCTGATCGCCGTCGTGGCCGCCACGGCGCTGACCGCCGCCCTGGACCTGACGACGGCGCTTCCCACCGTGGGCGCGTTGCCCCGCGGCCTGCCGGTGCCCGCCCTCGGCGGTGTCAGCCTGGAGGATGTCCTCGCCCTGCTCGGCCCGGCAGCGGGCATCGCCCTGATCGCCTTTGCCGATACCTCCGTGCTCTCCAAGAGCCTCGCGGCCCGGAGCGGTCTCCAGGTCAACGGGAACCAGGAAATGGGTGCACTCGGAGTGGCGAACGTGGCCAGCGGCCTCTTCGGCGGATTCCCGATTTCCGGCAGCACCTCGCGCACGCCGATCGCGCTCGAAGCCGGTGCCAAGAGCCCGCTGGGCGGAGTCGTGGCAGCCATCCTCGTGGTGCTGTTTATGATCCTGGCGCCCGGGGTGACGTCGTACCTGCCCTCCACCGTGCTGGCCGGCGTCGTGATGGTTGCAGCGGCGTCGATCCTTGACCTCAAGACGCTCCGCCGGCTGCTCAGGATGAGCTGGACCGAGGCCGCGTTGCTGGTCGCCACCTTCCTGGGCGTCGCCTTCGTGGGTGTGCTCCAAGGCATTGTGGTCGCCATCGGCCTGTCCCTGATCGCCTTTGTGCTCCGCGCCCTGGACCCGTACCGCACCGAACTGGGCATCGTGGGGGACGTGCCCGGGTACCACGACCTGAGCCGGCACCCCGAAGGCCAGCGCATCCCCGGACTCGTGATCGCACGCTTCGACGCCCCGCTGTTCTTCGCCAACGGCGCCGTCTTCACCGAACACATCAGGACGCTTGTGGCCAACGCGCCGAAACCGGTGCGGTGGGTGATTGTGGCGTCCGAGGCCATCACGGGCCTGGACACGACAGCGCTGGATGACCTCGTGGCGCTCGACGACGAGCTCGCGAAGCGCGGGATCAGCATGGTGTTCGCCGAGATGAAGGGTCCCATCAAGGACCGCCTGATCCAGTTCGGCGTCAGCAGCCGGTTCGGCCGGGACCACTTCTATCCCACTGTCACCAACGCGGTGCGGAGCTACAAGAGGGCCTTCGACCTGGAGTAGGGGCAGGCTTTCGGGTTTTCAGCCCAGCAGCGGAATGACGTCGATCCTGCCGTCGGGGCTGACCGTCACGAGCACCCGCCGCCCGGTCACGCCCTCGAGCGCCCCGGCCAGCCGTCCGGCCAGCTGGGCCGCGTCGGCCGGCTCCGCAGCTGCACCGGACACAGCTGCACCGGGCACAGGCCCGGCGTCGGCGCGCCTCCACACGGTGACGCCGGCCCCCGTGACGTCCTCAATGACCCGGTGCAGCGGTGCCGGGTCGGCGCCGGTCACCAGGACGACGTGCCCGATGGTCCGCTTCCGGACGGGTCCCGCCGCCGCGAGGACGGCACGCTCGTGGCGCCAGACGGCGAAATGGTAGCCGGCGACAAGGGCAGTTGCCACGAGCAATCCGAGCGGCGCCCGGATCCTGTCCACAAGGCTGCCGCCGGAGATGTCGCCCAGGTAGAACTCGAACATCCTGTATCCGATGACCAGCAGGGTGATGACGGCAACCACGGCGCTGAGCCCGAACACAACAATCAGGTAGATCCGCCGGGCGTTCAGCCAGGTCCCGGAGCCGGGCGTCACCACAGGTTCCCGGCCCAGCGGTTTCCACGTGAACCACCAGACCGGGCCTCCGACCAGGAGCGAACTGATGCCGCCAAGCAGGAGCGTGCGCGTCCCGGAGCCCGCCAGCGGGGTCGCCGCCATGGCGAGGGCAGCGTTGACGATCACGCCGATCCCGGAGGCCGCGGCAACCAGGGCGACGCCGGAAGTCACCAGCCTGCTTCCCTGCCGGATGGTTTCCGAACTTCCGCGCGCCAGCCCCCGGTGGTACACCCAGACGAGGGCGCCGACAGCTGCGGCGGCGATGGCCGGTGCCAGCGGCTCAAGCATCAAGTCCATCGATTCAATGCGGTCGAAGGCAAGCCGGAGCAGGACGAACAGCACCACTCCAGCACCGCCAAGGGTCAGCACTCCGGCGCCCAGGACGCCGACGGCGATGAGCGCGACGCTGGCGAGCCCCGTGCGCAGCAGCCGGCCGCCGTCGCGCTTCCAGTGCCACCACCAGACCAGGCCGCCGCCCACGGCCCAGACGAGTGACTGCAGCACGGAAACCCACCAGGGCTTGCCCACCGTCGCGGCCGCCGTGGCACCCCGGAGGGCGGCGTCCAGGAGGGTGGACAGGGCCCCGACGGCGCCGCTGACTCCGATCACCAGACCGATGTAGGTGCCGAGCACCGTGGGGACGTCGGCCAGGTCCAGCGGACGCTTGCGCGGGTGCCGCCACATCCACCGGTGCCAGACCCAGACGGCCGCCCACACCAGCCCGGTGGCCAGCGACTGGCGCCACTGCAGCGACTGGCCGCCGATCAGCGTGGTCAGCGTACTCAGCAGGTTGCTCGTCGCCAGGATCAGCGAGAGCACATAGGCGCCGGCCAAATACAGGCCCCAGCCGACGGATACCCGTTCTGCTTCATCGCCCAGGCGCCGCCAGACAACCCACCAGAGGAGTGCGGCGAGCGGCCCGCCAATCAGGGCGAAGGCCAGCGAGCGCGCCAGCCCGGCCACGTCCCCCGTGGCCAGCTCGGTGCCGGCCACGAGGAGCCGTCCCAGCAGTCCACTGAGTCCGACGGCGGCGACCACCACGAGGGCGAAGAGCAGCAGGTAGGTGATCAGGCGGCGGACGGTCCGCTGGGCAGAGCCCACGACGGATTCGGCGCTCATCACTTCACCGCCGTGTTCTGGCAGACGGTCAGTTGCCAGGGAGCCCTGTCGACCAGCCACTTGTCCCCTGCCTTGATGAGGTCAAAGCCATCCTCCATCTGGTACTCGGCGCTTCCGAACGGCCCGCCGCCCTCGGAAACGGTGATCAGCACCAAGACGTCCGCGGAGGCCGGCCGCTCCGTCGTTGAGACGAGGGTGACACGGAGGTTGTCCGCAGCCATCCGTTCGAAGCTGCTGCTGCAGCGGGCTTTCGCGGCGTCAGTCAGGTAGGCGGCCGCGGCGGCCTCGTCCCCGGCGATCACGGCAGCAGAATACCTCTGGACCGCCCCGGCGGGGGTTGCCTCGTCCACCGGCGCCGGCTGTCCGCGGGTGAACACCACAATGAGGGCGACGATCACCAGCACGGCTATGGCGGCAAGAATGGCGAGCAGGGTCCGGTCGGGCCGGTGCGGTTCCGGTTTGCCCGGTTCGGGTTCGTTCGCCTGTGGACTCATGCCGCCAGTATGCAGCAGGCAGCTCCCGCCGTCATGTTGTCTTTAGGCCCCACTCCGCCCTGACCTGCAGTTTCGCCGCCGTCGGACACCCCTGACGATCAGCAAGCCGACGGCGGCGGCCAGGGCTGCGTAGACGGCGAAGTTGAGGAATCGGGAGTATTCGTCGATGAGCCGGTACTGCTCCCCGAGCAGTGCCCCCAGTCCGATCAGCAGCGCGTTCCAGATGCCGCTCCCCGCGACCGTGAACGCGGTGAACGTGCCGAGGTGCATCCGCCCGGCACCGGCCGGAAGTGATATCAGGCTGCGGACTCCCGGCAGCAACCTGCCGAAGAAGACCGCCGACCTGCCGTGGCGGCTGAACCAGCGGGCGGCCTTTTCAAAGTCTTCGCGCTCCATCAGTGGGAGCCTGGACAGCCAGCGGATCGAACGCTCCAGCCCCAGCCGCGCACCGAGCCAATAGAGCAGCAGGGCTCCGAGAGAGGCGCCCAGGGTGCTGGTGACCAGCACAAGGGCCATATTCATGGTCCCCTGCCGGGTGAGGAACCCGGCCAGGGGAAGGATGACCTCGCTGGGAATGGGCGGGAAGAGTGTCTCCGCCAGGGTGAACAGTCCCACTCCCCACTCGCCGAGCGCGTCGACGGCCCGCGCGGCAAGACCGACCAGGCCGCTCATCCCCTCGACAGGGGTGGTGGATGTCATGGCTTTCCCGGCCGTTCAGGATCCTTGAACACTGCAGCATTCCCCTTCCTCGTCATTCGTGGCCAGCCTAACCGAAACCCGGGCACCCGGGCCGGCAGGGTGCGTCGACGCCGCCCGCGGCAGGCACTACGCTCGGGAAATGGGAATCGTGCGGAAAGTCGTTGGCGTGCTCGCTCTTGTACTGATCGGGCTGGCGGATACCGGGCCGGCGGCGCTGGCCGTCACTCCGGTCGACATTGTGGTGGAGGACCGGGCGGGGGCCCTGGACCGGAACACCCTCCTGCCGGCGGTGCAGGCAATCGATTTCTACCAGCCCACCAAGGTGGCCATCTACACGTACAACGGCTCGTCGTCGGACAACCTCAATGAGGAGGTCCTGCGTTTTGCCCGGTCGGAGCATCCGGAATGGATCAGCGAGGACGGGCAGAAATGGGCGAACGGGCTCTTCATCTTCGCTCTGGACCCGGTGGGCCGGCATGTGGGCACGTACATGGGCGAGGACCGGAAGGTCTCGCCGGAACAGCGCGAGGACATCCAGAACGCCTCCAAGGACCTTCTTCGCGATGCCCAGTGGACCGACGGCACCATAGCCGGCATCAAGCGCGGGGCCGGGCTGATCAACCAGCCGTGGTACCGGTCCACGGCGTTTCTCGTCACCGCATGGACCGCTGTGGCGGTCGCCGTCGCAGGCGCCGCGACGCGGCTGATCGTGCGCTGGCGGACAAGGGCCACCTGCCGCAGGGAACTGGCCCGCGGCGACGCCAGCTACTCCAGCGTCAGCATGGATCTCCAGGTCACCGAGCTCAACGCCAGCACCATCCCGGACGCCTCCCGCTATGGCAGCACCGTGCTGGAGAAGCACCGGACCTTTATGGCGAAGTACAACACCGCCACCGGTCTTTCCAACCGGGTCCATGCCCTGTCCTCCAAGGATCTCAGCAAGCGGCCAAACCTGCGGCTGGTCCGGAGCTACGCCGACGCCGCCGCAGAACTGGACGCCCTCGATGACGTCATCGCCGACACCAACGCCCTGCTCAACCGGGGCTCTGCCTGGGCCCCTGCCTGGGACCGGCAACTCGCTCCCTTCCGCGCCGACCTGGCCGCGGTCGAACAGATGCTCAGCCGGCGCCACGCCGAGGGTGGCTCCGCGACCGCGGCGTCCCTGCGCTCATTCCGGGACGAAAGCCACCGCGACCTCGAACAGTGGACCGCGGAACTCGCGGAGGGCACCATCACGCCGGAGACAGCCCTTGACCGGCTGCGTGATGCGCGCGCCCACCTGTCCGAGCTGCTCAAGAACCACGCCGATACCGTTATTGCCGGCTTCGCCAAGAACGGGAAGGAAGCCGGGCTCATGCGCAAGGACATGGAGAGCGCGCAGGCCGGAAGCAAGGACAAGTACGGGCGCACGTATGAGCCCAGCATCCTGGGCACCGTGTATCCCGCGTACTACTTCTTCTCCGTGCCCACCTTCAACGCCGGTTTCAACACCGGCGTCAGCAGCGTCGGCAGTGCCCGGGGCGGCGGAGGCAGCACCACCGGTTACGGCGGCAGCGGCGGGAGCTTCTCCGGCTCCGGGAGCTCATCGAGCTTCTAGCGGGGTCAGTCGGTCTTGCTGCGTTCGACGACAAAATCCCCGCCGGGGAACAGGATGGCCTCATGGCCGTCGTCGAACCTGACGTGGTACGGCGGGGCACCGTCGTCCCCCTTGACCTCCAGGATTTCCCCGTGCCGGTCCGATGATTCGACCGTGTGGCCCCGGATGATGATGCGGTCTCCCTGGGCTGCTTTCATGGCATTCACCTCCCTTCCTCAGCCTACGGTTGTGTGTACTGCGGGGGAACGCATGCTTCCTCAGAAGAGCCCCGCGGTGACTGTCCTGGTGAGCTGGTGGATGACGCGGGTCCGGGCCGCCATGTCCGACATGTCCCGGCCAAGCGTGTAGACCACAAACACGTACGCCCGCTCCCCCTGCACCAGAATGCTCGCGTCGTGCAGGTATCCGTTGAACAGACCGTACTTGTGGAAAACGCTGACCCCGGGAGGCACGGCAGCGGGGATCAGCACTTCGTAATTGGTTTTCTGCATATATGACAGCAGCTGCCGGGTATTTTCGGCGTTGAGCAGCCGTCCGCTGTAGAGCTCTGTCAGCGTCCTTGCCATCTCCGCCGGAGTCAGCGCGTTGACCGGCCGGTCGTAGGGGACGCCGATGGAGGCGGCATAGCTGGTCAGTCCCCGGTAGCCAACCGCGGACAGGACCAGCGTCCACGAGTCGTTGTTGCTTTGCTGCACCATCTGCCGGATCTGCTGGCCCGCGGTGGATGCCCCCATCGGGGTCCGGAGCGAGGCCTCTCCCGTTTCCACCAGGTGGTAGTACGCCGCGGCGGCGAGGATCTTCCCGGTGCTCGCGGCCACGAACTTGGTCTTCACGCCATATTCGTGGACCACGCCGTCCGCCACGTCGATCAGGGCCACGCCCACCCGGAAGCCGTTGTTCACCTGGATGACGGCATTGATTTCAGCATCCAGCGCCCCTCCGATGGCGGGCTTGGGAGGAGCGGCGACGGCGGGCGCCGGGGCCGGCGTCGTGACCGGCGCAGGGGGTGCTGCCGACGGCGATCCGGCGCTGCTGGCAGGGCCGGTGGCCGGCACCGGGCCCGTGGCTCCGGTGGGGGCCGGTGAGGGGGACACCGACCATACCGGCGGAACACCGGCGGAGGCCGGCACCCTTCCCTGGATGGCTCCGGACATTGTCGCGGCCGCGATCAGGCCAAGGACTGCCACGAGGACAAGCATGTACTGCGGGTGGATCCGGCCGATGAGCCCCGGTGGACCCTGGCCGGCCCTCCGGGCAGACTCATGTGTGTGCCGGCCACTGCTGAAGTGCCTGCCGGGCCCCCAGGACTCCATCGGGTCTCATCCCCGGAACATCGATGGGGCTGCTGTGTGGGGTGACGCCACAGGCAGGCTCGCAGGCATGCTCGACCTCCGAAAGTGTAGGACCGCGGCACGGCTTCAAATTTCCCTGCATTCTTCCCCCGGCGGGGCGCCGGCGCAAGAGGCCGGGGCGGCAGAACTCCGGGTCAGCCCGCCAGCTCCCGGCGGCGGAAGCGGAGTTCACGCTGCGCCCCGTGCAGCGGAGAACCCGTGAAGGGCAGGTCTTCAAGCCGGATCACGGCAGCCGCGGCGAGCGCCGTCCGGTTGGCGGCAGCGGCAGCCCGCTCCGGCAGGCCAAGGGAACGGGCCAATTCCGTCCAGTGCCTGGCTTTGAGGTGGCGCGTCTTGCCGGAGACCGGCAGCGCCAGGGTCTCGTCGCCATACAGCAGCGTGCAGGGGACATCAAAGACCGGGGCCATCACGAATCCGCGCGGGCTGCCCAGGACCGCGAGGTTCTTGGCGTGCAGGTCCCCGTTGCCGGTCAGCCAGGCAAAGACAAATTGCAGGTACAGGTTCCGGCTCGCGACCAGCGGTGCGGTACACGCGGCGGCGAGCGCCGTCGCGACGTCTTCGGAACTGACGCCGTACTTGGACGCCGGCGGCAGGCCCAGAACCTGGGTCCCGTCCTCCAGGGGCAGCCGGACCCAGGTCCCGGCCGGACCTTTCACCCGGTGGAACCGTTCCACCAGCAGCCCCCGCAGCCCGTTCCGGTCTTCGATGACCGAGCTCCTGGCCACCGGGATCTTCAGCGCCCTGGCACCCTGCAGGTGCGCTGCCTCGTTCTCCACGAGGTGGGGATGTTCCGGCGGGTCCAGTTTGAGCAGGTAGCGGTGGCCCTTGACCGCCAGGGGTGTGGTCAGCATCGAGGCGCTGGTCTTGCTCTGGACTCCGGGCAGCCCATGGAGATCCACGGCGTTGACCAGGGCCGAGAAATCCAGTGTCTCCGGCCGCGAGGTATCGGCAAGGGCGGGCGGATCCACCGGGACCTCGCCGGCCGGGACCACCTGCACGTCACCGGGGACATCAGCCCCCACGGCCAGCAGCAGGGTCAGCTCGTCGTCGAAGCTGGTCTTGGTCGCGTTCTTCAGGACTGTGAGCCGGTGGCCCTCCGGCAGCAGCCCGGCGAAGAACGCCGGCAGCGCACCCCCGGGGGTTTCCACGGCAGCCCCGGACAGTGGCAGGGACACGGCCGGGCCGCCGCCGGCGAGGTACTCCGTGGCATAGCTGAACCGGACCCCGCCGAAGCCGGTCCTGTTCAGATGCCCGGCGAGGGTTCCGCCCTTGTAGACGTCCGCATCACGGACGAACTTCAGGTCCTGCAGTTCGGCTGGCATCAGTGCACGGTCAGGCGCAGGCCCAGGACATCGCTCACGGCCACCACGGCCTGCAGCGAGGGGTTGCCGGTCCCGGTCTCGATCGCCCTCACGGTGCGCACCGAGATCCCGGCCAGGTGGGCAAGGTCCTCCTGAGTGATCCCGGCGTCCCTGCGGGCACTCCGGATGCCGGTTCCAATCGACAGCACGTCACCCATTGGCAAACTCCATTCGGCAGGATGTTGCCGGTTGCGGCATCCAGTCCCACCATCGTGGCGCACTCGTCCGCTTTCGGCAAGATGCTGCCGGTATGGGCCGCTGTCCACTGCTGCCGCCACCGGAAGGAGCGATCCGGCAATATGCTGCCGCCCGACGTCGGGCATTCCCTCCCCTGCCGCCGCTGCCGGCTGCGGCGTACGCTGGAACCCCGGTCGCCGAGCAATTCGCAGTGCAGTGAAGGAGCCCGCAATGCGCAAGGTCATCCTCATGATGCAGGTGTCCCTCGACGGATTCATGGAGGGCCCGGAGCGGGACCTGGGCTGGCACCGCGTCGATGAGGAACTGCACAGCCACTTCAATGAAGAGCTCCGGACCATGGGCGCCTTCCTGGACGGCCGCGTCACCTACGAGCTGATGGCCGGCTACTGGCCGACGGCGGACCAGGACCCCTCGAGCACTGCCGCGGAGATCGAGTTCGCCCGGATCTGGCGGGACATGCCCAAGATCGTCTACTCCAGCACGCTGGCAACAGCCGGCTGGAACACCGAGGTGGTGCGCGACGTCGTCGCTGAGGACGTTGTGCGGCTCAAGGAACAGCCCGGCGGTGACCTGGCGCTGGGCGGCGCCGATCTCGCGGCGGCGTTCCGGCGGCTCGGGCTGATCGATGAGTACCGGATCTATGTGCACCCTGTCCTCGTCGGCCGGGGCAAGCCCCTGTTCCAGGAAACGGATGGCATGACCCCGCTCCGGCTGCTGGAGAGCCGCACCTTCGGCAACGGCGTGGTGCAGCTCCGCTACGCGGCGGAGCCTGGCTCCGGGCACGCAAAAGGCCGGTGATCTGCTGCCCCCAAGGCAACCGATCGACCGGCCTTCTGCACGCTGCTGGCGGTGGTGCTAGCCGGCGCGGACGAACGTCACGGGGCCGGTGGCGGTCAGCCAGGACAGCGGGTGCGCCATGGTGGCGTTGACGCCGTTCATGCCGCCGCTGATGGCTTGGCCGTTGCCGGCGTAGATGGCAACGTGGCCGGACTGGACAATGATGTCGCCGGGCTGGGGGTCGCCGACTACCTTGCCGTAGTTCATGAAGGCCTGCGGTCCGATGTCGCCGACCGGGATGCCGGCAGCATTCAGGGCCTTCTCCACCATGGCGGTGCAGTCCTGCGTGATGCCGATCTGGCCGTAGGCTACGGCCAGCAGGGTGGCGTTGACTCCGCCGGCCGCCGGGGCAGCGGCGGGGGCGGGGGCAGCGGCGGGGGCGGGGGCGGCCTGGACCTTGACCGTCGCCTTCGCGGCGGCGGGGGCGGGGGCCGCAGCCGGGGCCTTCGGGGCGGCTACGGGCTTGGGTGCCTCGACCACGGGAGCCGGGGCAGTCTCAACGGCCGGACGCTCGAAGGTGATCTGCACGGCAGAGTCGGCCATGACCGGCGCGGAGACCTGGCCCTGGACGTCAACGGACGACGCCGGTGTGGCCTCGCGCTGGGTGGGCGCATCGGCTGCATTGGCGGCCATGGCGCCGCTGAGCACCATTCCGGAAGCGGCGACGAGAACTGCGGCCTGGCGGCCGATGGTGCCGGCGGTGCGGCGCTTGCTGCGAAGGTCGGCGCGGTTGGGCGCACGGGTATTGCTGAAAGTCATTAAAGGAGCCTCTCCCAATGCCTGCGAGGTGAGCTGTCGGATTCGGATGGGAGGCACCCGGCCGCACGCGGGCCCGATCTTGGCGGGCGGTGCGGCTTCACCCCAAGACCCCTGGAGAACAGCGGGTCAAATGTGGTTTCCCCGTCTCTGCCGGACGTTGCTGCGAGTTATCCCCACGCCGCGGCAGAGTTAGGCAATCGGCTGGGAAGAGCCCGTCTCGGAAACAACAGGCACCTAACAACGGTAACGGAATAATCACGGTATGTCACATTGCGGTAACGGCGGGCATGGTTTGAGCGGATTCTCTGCCCCCTCACGGGACGGGTCCGCAGGCATAGGATGATGCCATCACCGTCCCCCCGAAGCGGAGGCCCGAAATGAACAGCTCCAAGGTCACCCGGCACTGTGTCGCCATCTGCCAGCTGAGCAATCAGCCGCCGGAGGATTTCAATGTCAACACCGAACTGCTGGTCCTGGACAACGGGGAAATTCATGTGTCCACGTGGGACGCCGAGCCCCGCGACGGCGGCTTCGACGTCCACGTCCTGAATGACCGCGTGGATGCCCTCGGCTTCATGGTGATTACTGATTGGGAGTTCTTCGACGAAAAGGCCTACGCCGTGGTGGAGCGCCGCCCGGCCGGCTAAGAGGACGTTCGCTCAGTGCGGGCCGGCCGGAATTCCAGCTCCGGCCGGTGCCTGGCCATCTCTGCGAGGACCAGGGTGACCGCCCCGGCGGCGTCCGCGCCCTCGTAGTCCTCCCGTGGTTCCGTGGGAGGTGACTCCGCCAGAACGGCGCGGGCGTGGCGCACGAACCGTGGCCAGTCCCCCGCGCCGGCACGGAGCGCGCGCAGCGGGGACAGCAGGGCCGCGCGGCGCAGCCAGCCATCGGGGTCCCGCACCCAACGGTCCTGGACACTGTCGGCGCGGACCCTGCCGACGACGTCGAGCCCCGCGATCAGGGGTCCAACCACGTCGACGGCGAGCGGATCCACCAGCGCGCCCAGCCGAGCACTCCGCACGAAGCCCTCGACCCGGGTCAGGTCAGTGTTGGTCAGCAAACGGACACTGGACTGCAGGAGCACAACGGCGGCGAGGCGGCGTTCGAAGACGGGCACCTCCCACAACTCGGAACTCAGCGCAGTGATGTCATCGTGCGTCAGGTCCGGGTGGCGGCGGAGGGCGTCGCGGACCGTTCCGCGCACGGCTCCGACGGACGAACCGTAGTACCGGTGACCGCTGCCGAGCCTCGCTTCGGTTTCCTCGGCGCGGCCCCACGACGACTCGCGCTGGAGCGCTGAGTCGATGAAATCTCCGGCGTCACTCATGGGGATATTCTCGCGCATGCCCGGCGCCATCATTACTGTCGTGGGTGCCCGCTAGTGTGTTTTCATGGACAGCAATCAGGGGCCCGGCATGGCTCCAGAATTGGCGGAAAGCGTGACGGTCGCGGAGGTGGCCCGGCTCCTGGCCGGCCTCCCGGCCCCGGACAGCCCCGCCGCGCTCCTCGAGGAAACGCG
>NZ_JBVAYV010000025.1:0-59189 GCF_055412805.1 Pseudarthrobacter kochi | reverse complement strand
CAACCACACCAAAGAAATCCCCGGCTGGTCCTCACGACCCCGCCCCGGCCCACGACACACGCTCCAAATCACGACGCCGACCGGGCACACCTACCACTCCACCGCACCGCCGCTGCCCGGAACCGGCACCGACCCACCGGAACCGGACCCGGCCGCGGCCAAAAGCCCCAACCACCGCCGCGAACGCCGCCAACGGGCCCAAACGCTCCTCCGCGCCCGCGCAAAAGACCGGTCCGCAGCCTGAACGAACGACCCGTACTACTGCGCCGAACTGCCGTCTGCGTACGGCGCATCCCCGGTCACAACAGGGTTGGAGTCGTTGTTGGACCATTCAGAGAACGACCCCGGGTAGAGTGCCGCGGGGAATCCGGCGATTTCGAGGGCTGCAATTTCGTGGGCCGCGGTAACGCCCGAGCCGCAATAGACGGCGGTGGGGACGTCTGAGCGCACCCCCAGGCTCATGAAGCGCTCCCGTAACGTGGCCGGGGACAGGAACCTGCCGTCCGCTCCGAGGTTGGCAGTGGTGGGGGCACTCACGGCTCCCGGGATATGGCCGGCACGCGGATCCACTGGCTCGAACTCCCCGCGGTACCGCTCCCCTGCCCTGGCGTCCAGCAGCAGTCCCTGGTGGCCCCAGGAAGCCGCCTGCCCTGCGTCGATGACGGGCAGGGCGCCGCCGGTCAGCTCAACGTCCCCGGGCTCCGTCTCCGGTTCGCCGCTTTCGACGTCGAAGCCGGCGTCCCGCCAGGCGGCCAGGCCGCCGTCGAGCAGGTAAACGTCGGGAAAACCGGTATTCCGCAGCATCCACCAAAGCCGGGCGGCGGCCAGGTTGCCGCTGTCGTCGTAGGCCACTACGACGTCACCTTGACGGACTCCCCAGGCGCGCACGGACGCCTGGAACTGTTCCAGGGCCGGTAGCGGGTGCCGGCCGCGGCGTGGGTCGGCGGGTCCGGCCAGTTCAGTGGCGAGGTCCACAAAGACGGCGCCCGGGAGGTGTGCCGCAAGGTAGTGCTCCCGGCCGTGCGGGTCGCCGAGCGCCCAGCGCACATCCAGCACCACGGTCCGCCGGCCGGCGCTGTCCGCGCCGACAAGGTCCTTCAGTGTGGCGACGTCCATGAGGGTCTGCATCCGCCAACTCTATCCATGGGAATCTGCCGCCGCCGGTAGGCTGGTGCGGTGATCAACGCGCGACAGCAGGACCGGGCATGGGCCGACGAGGCCATCCGCAGAATCAATGCAGAGAACAACCGGTCCGCGGACACCCATTTGTACTCCGTCCCGCTGCCGGAGCATTGGGGCGTCCAGTTGTACCTCAAGGACGAGTCAACGCACCGGACGGGAAGCCTCAAGCACCGTCTGGCCCGCTCGCTGTTCCTGTTCGGGCTGGTCAACGGCTGGATCGCTGAGGGCACCACCATTGTCGAGGCCTCCAGCGGCAGCACGGCGGTATCGGAAGCCTATTTCGCCCGGTTGCTGGGGCTGCCGTTCATTGCGGTGATGGCCCGGACCACCAGCCGCGAGAAAATCGCCCTGATTGAACAGTTTGGCGGCTCCTGCCTGCTGGTGGACCACGCCTCGGAGGTCTACGGGGCCGCCGCGGAACTCGCACAGCGCACCAACGGCCACTACATGGACCAGTTCACCTACGCCGAACGGGCCACAGACTGGCGCGGCAACAACAACATTGCCGAATCGATCTTCGACCAGCTTGCCCTGGAAGAGCACCCGGTCCCGCGCTGGATCGTGGTGGGCGCCGGCACCGGCGGCACCAGCGCCACCATCGGCCGCTACCTCCGCTACCACCAGCACCACACGCAGCTGGCCGTCGTGGATCCGGAGAACTCCGCGTTCTACCCCGGCTGGCTGGAAAGCCGCGGAACTTCCGACGGCGGCACCCCGAACAATGCAGCCCCCGACGCCGGTGTGGCCGGTGTGGGCCAGCCGTCACGGATCGAGGGAATCGGCCGGGCGCGGCTGGAACCCAGCTTCGTCCCGGCCGTCATCGACCACATGATCCAGGTCCCGGACGCGGCCTCGGTGGCCGCGATGCGTCATCTGCTCTCCCATGCCGGCCTGCACGCCGGCCCGTCCACCGGCACCAACCTGTGGGGCGTCTGGCAGCTCATCGCGGAGATGATCGCCGAGGGCCGCCGCGGCAGTGTTGTGTCGCTGATGTGCGACGGCGGCGACCGCTACGCCGGGAACTACTACAGCCCGGAGTGGCTGCGGTCCCAGGACCTGGATCCCGAACCGCATGAAGCGGCCATCCGGGAATTCTTCGCCAGCGGGTCCTGGCCGCAGTAGCTGCCTAGACTTCCACGGTGTCCCCGGTCGAAAGGTGCCGGTAGTCAGTACCGTACCTGGCTCCGAACCGGGTCACATGCCCTTCCACCAGTCCCCGCCCGGCGTCATTGAGCAGGGCGTCGTGGATCGGGAAGGCAATCGGTGCACGCACGCCGATCACGAAGTCGACCACCTCCCCCACTTTGTTCCAGGGTGCGTGGATCGGGACCAGCAGCGTCCGGACCTCCACGCCGTCGGGCACTATAAAGGAATCGCCCGGGTGGTAGACGTTGGAATCCACGAAGTAGCCGATATTGGCCACGACGGGAATCTGCGGATGGATCAGCGCGTGCTGCCCGCCGAAAGTCCGGATGGAGAAGCCGGCCGCCTCGAAGACCTCGCCGGGGGCCACCGCGTGGATCCTCGTCCCGGCGCCGGGCGCCTTCTCCCGCAGTTGTGCGGCGACCCCCGCCGGCGCGAAAAGCTGCAGGGAAGCGCCGCCGAGCAGCGCGGCCGCGACGGCCCCGACGTCGATGTGGTCGGCATGTTCGTGGGTGACCAGCACGGCATCGGCGCCGGCGAGGGCCTGGTCCGTCTCCGAGAAGTTTCCCGGGTCGAAGACCAGCACTTTGCCATCCTTCTCGAGCCGGACACAGGCATGGGTGAACTTAGTCAGCAACATCCGGCCAGCCTAAGGTCCTGCCACGGCGGTGTCCACGTGCCGGCTGGTAATCTGGGACCTTGCCACCACCCGTATCAAGACCACCAGCGAAGCGAGTTCGACGATGTCCCACGGCGCCACCGCCGACGGCGGCCGGGCAACCGTGCCGGCCCCTGCCGCGGCCAAGGAGCAGCGTGTCACCAAGCAGCGCCTCGCGGTCAGCGCCGTCCTTGACGAACTGACAGACTTCGTCAGCACGCAGGAGCTGCACCGCATCCTGCAGGACCGCGGCACCTCCGTGTCCCTCGCCACCTCATACCGGATCCTGCAGTCCCTCGCGGACGAGGGCCTGGTGGACGTCCTCCGGAACGCCGACGGCGAGGCCGTGTACCGGCGCTGCGCCGTCACCGGCCATCATCACCATCTGCTGTGCCGCAACTGCGGCAAGGCCGTCGAAGTCGAGGCACCCGCAGTCGAGGCCTGGGCCGCCCGGACGGCCACCGAGCATGGCTTCACCGCAGTGGAACACACCGTGGAAATTTTCGGCCTCTGCCCGGACTGCACCGCCCGGGCTGGGTGCCACTAGGTAAAAAACACCGCGGGCCGGGTTGCAGTTGCTGCAGCCCGGCCCGCGGTGGCGTGGGGTTTTCGCCGGCTACTTCCTCGGCCCGGCGGCCGGGGCGAAGGCCTCGTCGTCGGCGTCGTCGGCCGTGATCAGGATGTTGCCTTCCGAAATGGATTCGGAGAGCACATCGTGCTCAATGGCGATGGCCAGGGGTTTCTGCTTGACGAAGCACATCAGCGCGGCGGCGACCAGCGCCAGCGGAACCATCCAGATGAAGATCGGCGTCAGAGCGTCGTTGTAGGAGGAGATGATGGCCTCCTTGATGGGCGCCGGCAGCTGGCTGACCACTGCAGGAGTCAGTGAGTTCGATCCTCCCGGCGTGCCGCCGCCGGTTGCCGTGGCCGGCAGGCGCTCGGTGAGCAGCTCGGCCAGCCGGCTGGCAAAGAGGCTTCCCACCACGGCGGAGCCCAGGGTGGCCCCGATCTGCCGGAAGAAGTTGTTCGACGCCGTGGCGGTGCCGACTTCGCGCAGCGGGAAGGAGTTCTGCACGATGAGCACCATGATCTGCATGCTCAGGCCCAGCCCGAGGCCCATCACGGCCAGGTAGGCGCAGATTTCCCAGAGCGGAGCTTCGGGCTTGAGCGTGGAGAGCAGCACGAGGGCGATGGCAACCAGCACGCCGCCCGCGATCGGCATCCACTTGTAGCGGCCGGTCCTGCTGACGAGCTGGCCGGAGACCACCGAGGCCACCAGCAGGGCGCCCATCATCGGAATCATCAGCAGCCCGGATTCGGTGGCGTTGACGCTGAAAGCCATCTGGAGATAGGTGGGCAGGTAGCCGATGGCGCCGAACATGGCCACGCCGATCAGCAGGCCGGCGACAGTGGAAAGGTTGAAGTTGCGGTCCTTGAACAGGTGCAGCGGAATGATCGGTTCGGCCGTACGGCGCTCCACCAGGACGAAGGCAACGGCGCTGAGCACCGTGCCGGCGATCAGTGCCAGGATGATCGGATCGCTCCACTCGTACTTGCCGCCGCCCCAGGTCGCGAAGAGCACGAGGCAGGTGGTCGCGATGGCGAGCAGCACCATGCCGCCGAGGTCCAGGCGCGGTTTGCCGGCGTGCTTGGGCAGCTTCAGGAAGAACACGGCCCCGGCCAGCGCAAGCAGGCCCAGGGGGATGTTGATCCAGAAGACCCAGCGCCAGCCGGGTCCTTCGGTGAACCAGCCGCCCAGCAGCGGACCGGCGACGGAAGCAATGGCGAAGACGCCGCCCATCATGCCCATGTACTTGCCGCGTTCGCGGGCCGGTACGACGTCGGCGATAACTGCCTGCGAGAGGATCATCAGACCGCCGCCACCGAGGCCCTGGACGACGCGGGCCGTGATAAGCACACCCATGTCGTTGGCCAGGCCGCCGATGACGGACCCGATCATGAACAGGATGATGGCGGCCATCAGCAGGGCCTTGCGTCCCATCAGGTCGCCGAGCTTGCCGTAGATAGGCATGGTGATGGTGGAGGCGAGGATGAAGGCGGTGATGACCCAGAGCATGTCGCTGACGCCGTGGAGCTCGCCGACGATGGTGGGCAGTGCCGTGCTGAGCACGGTCTGGTTCAGTGCTGCCAGGAGCATCGAGAGCATAAGGCCCACGAAGAGCAGCACGATGTGCTGCTCTCCTTCGGCCTGTCCCGCGGCGGGGACAGCGTGCTTGGTCATGAAATTTTCCTTAGTAAATGGTGGAGCAGGGCCAACGACGGTCCGAGGGTCTCTGCGGAGATCCCCTCGACCGGGTTGAAATTGGCTGACGTGAGATCAAAGCGGATGGGGACTCCGGCGATCATGACCAGCATGCGCGCGGCCTCCTCGGGGCCGAAGCCTTCGGCGCCCGCCGCCCAGGCGGGATCCTGGGCCAGCACGCCGGCGATCCCCTGGCAGACGAGGCCCTCGGCTTTGACCATGTAGTCCATATGGCGGCGGCCCAGATTGGGATACCGGGCGATGAGCTGGCGGCGCCGCGTGCGGTCGGTGCCTCCGATCGCTGTCCAGGCAACGGTTACCAGGAGGCACGAGATCTGCCCCACCAGATCGTCCGCCGTGGTGGAGATCCGGGACAGCTGTGACGCCTCCAGGACAGGTTCGCGCAGCCCCAGAATGGCGTCTTCCTTCACCTGGAAATAGTTGAAGAACGTCCGCGGGGAGACTCCGGCGCTGGAGGCGACGGCTTCCACCGTGGTCTCGTCAACGCCGTGCTGCAGGGCAAGCGAGGCAGCCGCCTCATGGAGGGCGGCCCAGGTCTCAGCTTTTTTGCGCTCACGCAAGGGAAGCGCGGCAACATTAGTCATGGCCTAAATAATTGCATAACTGCAATGACTGCACAAGTGCATACTTGCACTGATGCATAACTTAGTGCGCGCCGATCGCGCGCCGGCTCAGGCGGCCGACGCCTCCGTAGCCCGCAGCACCCGTCCATTGAGTCCGCGTTTGGCCCGGACCGCGCCGACCACCCGGCACACGACGTAGATCAGGAAGGACAGTGTGGTGACATAGGGGCTGATCGGAATCCGGCCGCCGAGGGCCAGCAGGATGCCTCCGACCGTCGCCGTCATGGCGAACGCCACGCTGAGAATGACCACCAGCCGGGGCGAGGACGTCACCCGCATGGCCGCTGCCGCGGGAGTGATGAGCAGTGCCAGCACCAGCAGGGCGCCAACAATCTGGATGGAGAGGGCGACGCTGACGCCCAGCAAAAGCATGAACCCGAGGGCGAGTGCCCGGACGGGCACGCCGCGGGCCGAGGCGACATCGGGGTCCACGCTGGCGAAGGTCAGCGGACGCCAGATGGCCACCAGGGCGAGCATCACAACGACGGCGGCGACGGCCAGCACCTGGAGCTGGACGGTGCCGACCGAGACAATCTGCCCGGTGAGCAGGCCGAATTTGTTGGCCGCCCGCCCCTCATAGAGGGAGAGGAACAGGATGCCCAGGCCCAATCCGAACGGCATGATGACGCCGATGATGGAGTTCTTGTCCCTGGCACGGACGCCCAGCAGACCCAGCAGCAGGGCCGCCACGACGGATCCCACCAGGGATCCCAGGACGATGTCCGTCCCGATCAGCAGGGCAAAGGCCGCGCCGGCAAAGGAGAGTTCCGAGATCCCGTGGACGGCGAACGCCAGGTCCCGCTTCATCACGAAGGTTCCCATCAGGCCGCCGAGCAGGCCCAGTACAGCGCCGGCCCAGAGGGAATTCTGGACCAGCACCAGCAGTTCGCCGTAGTTCTCGAAGTTGAAGATTGAGTTGAGCAGGTTGTCCAGGTCCACCTAGCCCACCTCCCCCGCCACGGCGTGGGCGTCCTCGTGGTGGTGGGTCGTGGCGTCCGGCAGCCCGACGACGATCAGCCGTCCGTTCGCGTGGATCACTTCGACGTGGCTGTCGTAGAGATCGGACAGGACCTCGGTGGTCATGACTTCCTCCGGCGGACCCACCCGGAAGCGTCCGCCAGCCAGATACAGCACGCGGTCCACATAGTCCATGATCGGGTTGATCTCGTGCGTCACAAACACCACGGCGCTGTCCTGGTCGTGGCACTGCTTGTTGATCAGCCCGCTGACGGCCTGCTGGTGCTGGAGGTCCAGGGACAGGAGGGGTTCGTCGCAGAGCAACACTTTGGGTTCGGTGGCAAGCGCCTGCGCCACGCGCAACCGCTGCTGCTCGCCGCCGGAGAGCTGGCCCACGGGTACCTTGGCGTAATCGGCGGCCCCCACGAGGTCCAGCAGCTCATCGATTCTGCGGTTCACTTTCGCCGCGCCGAGCCGAAGGCCCCAACGGTGGCCGTCGACGCCGAGCCCGACGAGGTCGCGGGCGCGCAGCGGAGTGTCGGGGTCGAAGGACTTTTGCTGCGGGACATAGCCGATCCCCCGGCTGCCCCGCGCCACGGGCCTCCCCGCGAGCGTGGCCGTGCCGGAGCTCAGCTCCTGCAGGCCGAGCAGGACTTTGAGGAACGTCGTCTTGCCACTGCCGTTGGGGCCGAGGACAGCGAAGAATTCACCCGGGTTGATGTCCAGGTCCAGGCCCTCCCACAACGTCCGTTTGCCGAACATCAGGGAGGCTCCACGGAGGCTCACTACGGGTGTCAACTTGGATCCTCGAATTCTGCGCAAGCCGTCGGCTCGCGTTCTTTACCTGGGCCGTCTGGCCGGGATGTCTGCCGGGCTGCCTGAGCGGCCGTACAGCGGGGGGCTGTCTGCTAATCCTAGGCCAGGGCCTTGGCGATGTTGTCGACATTCCCGGTCATCCACTGCAGGTAGGTCTTGCCCTCCGGCAGGGTCTCGCTGAAATTCACCACGGGGACCCCGGCAGCTGCCGCGGCGTCCCGCACAGCCACTGCTTGCGGACCTTCGGTCTGCTGGTTGTAGGCCAGGAGCCTGATGCTGCCCGCACGCATGAGGTCGGTGGTGGCCTTGAGCACGGCGGGCGGCACATCCGCGTCTTCCTCGATTGCGGCGGTATATTCACCAGGGGTCTGGTTTGCCAGGCCGGCGGCTTCGAGCAGGTAGAGCGGCACCGGCTCCGTCACGGCGACGGGCGCCGCCCCGGCGGACGCCTTGAGTCCGGCCAGCTTCGCCTCAAGGCCGCCGAGCGAGTCCTTGAACGCCGCGGCATTACCGCGGAAAGTCCCGGCGGAGGACGGTTCAAGCTCGCCCAGCTTGGCAGCGACGGCGTCAGCCATCCGGGCCATGGCGGGGAGGCTGTACCAGACGTGCTCGTTGAAGCCGGCGGGGCTGTGGCCGTGCCCGTCGGCGGCAGCGGACGCGCCGGCAGGCTCTTCCGGAGCCAGCCCGGAGAGCTCCACGGCATTCAGGACGCTGCCGTGGTCGAGTCCCGTGTCGTCCGCGAGCTTGTGGATGAAGTCGTCATAGCCGCCGCCGTTCTCCACCACCAGCTCGGCCTTGGAAACCGCCAGCTTGTCCTGCGTCGTGGCCTCGTAGCTGTGCGGGTCCTGGCTGGTGCGCGTGATGACGGAGGTGACCCGCACTTTGTCTCCGCCGATGGCGCCCACGATGTCGCCGTAAACGCTCGTGGAGGCAACGACATCGACAATTCCGTCGCCGGCACCCGGGGCCGGGTTCCCCGGCGTCGGCGAGCAGGCCGTCAGCAGCAGGGTGGCGCCGGCAAAGGCGGCAACGACGGCACGGGCAGCAGGACGACGCACAGGGGACCTCGGATCTGTTATTGAGAATCAGCAGCAATAGCAACAGTTCGAGTGTAGCCCTAAATGGGAATGATTCCTATTTAGGGCTACACCCTGACGTTGCGGCTGGCCGTGTTACTGCTGGTCCTGGCCGAGCCTCCGGTAGCCGGTCGCCTGCGTGGCGTCCCGGATCTCCCCGACGAGCTGTTCGATGACGTCCTCAAGGAACAAAACGCCCTGGGTGAGGCCGTCCGGGCCGATCACGCGGGCCAGGTGCGAGCCGGTGCGCTGCATGACGGACATGGCCTTCTCAATTTCGTCGCCCATGGCCAGGTTCGCCAGGGAGCGGATGTGGCTTTCCGCGATGGGCTGGTGGTAGGCGGCGTCCGGGATGGAGAGCACGTCCTTGATGTGCAGATAGCCGGAGAGCATCCCGTCGTCGTCGAGCATCGGAAAGCGGGAGAACCCGGTGCGGCTCACGGCCTTCTCGAACTCCACCGGAGTGGTGTTCGCTTTCAGCATCACCAGTTTGTCGAGCGGGACCATCACATCGGAGGCCGTATGTTCGGAGAACTCCAGGGCACCGGTGATGAGTCCGGCGTCGTCGTCCACGAGCCCGTGGCGGGTGGATTCCTGCACGATCGACTGGACTTCCTCAAGGGTGAAGGACGACGTGACCTCGTCCTTCGGCTCGATCCGCATCAGTTTCAGGATGTGGTTCGCGGCCCAGTTGAGCGCCACGATCACCGGCTTGACCAGCCGGGCGACGAACATCAGCGGCGGAGCCAGCAACAGGGCTGCCTTGTCCGCCACGGAGACTGAAATGTTCTTCGGGACCATCTCACCGATGGTGACGTGCAGGAAGGTGACCACCAGCAGGGCGACGGCGAACGCCGCGATGTCGGCGATCTCCACCGGGATGCCCACGGCCTCCAGCGGCACGGCCATCAGGTGGTGGATTGCCGGCTCCGCAACCTGCAGGATCAGCAGCGAACACACGGTGATGCCGAGCTGCGCGCAGGCCAGCATCAACGAGACGTTTTCCATGGCGCGCAGAGTGGTCTGCGCCCGCTTGGATCCCGCCTCGGCGAGCGGCTCGATCTGGCTCCGGCGGGCCGACATGACCGCAAACTCGGCACCCACGAAGAAGGCGTTGCCGAGCAGCAGGACCACAAGCCAGAGGATTCCTGCCCAGTCGCTCATGCGGCACCGACCTGGCCCTTGGAGTGCTCGTCATGGTGCGCGCGGACGGGCTCAAAGCAGATCCGGTCGATCCTGCGTCCGTCCATGCGGGTGACAGCAAGGGTGCCGCCAACAACGTCGACGGTATCCCCCACGGAGGCAATCCGGCCCAGCTTGCTCATGACGTAACCTCCCACCGTTTCGTAGGCAGACTCATCGGGCACGGTCAGGCCCGGGATCTGTTCGGAGAGTTCATCGGGCCGCAGCAGGCCCGGGAAGTACCAGTCGCCCGAGGCGCTTTGCAGCAGCCCGGGCCGGACCTTGTCATGTTCATCGGCCACTTCCCCGACGATTTCCTCGACAAGATCCTCCAGGGTGGCGATGCCTGCGGTTCCGCCGTACTCGTCCAGGACGACGGCGAGCTGCAGGTTGCCTTCGCGCAGTTCCGCCAGCAGTGCGTCCAGGTGAATGGTTTCCGGAACACGGAGCACATCGGTCATGATGGCGCCGGCCTCCAGCTTGGCCCGCCGGCCCGAGGGGACGGCGATGGCCTTCTTGATGTGCACCACGCCGCGGATGTCGTCCGAGGACTCCCCGATGACGGGGAACCGCGAATAGCCGGTGCGGCGTGCGGCCTCGACAATGTCCGATACCGGCTGGTCGCCGTCGATGGTCTCGACCCGGATGCGGGGCGTCATGACGTCCGCCGCTGTCCGTCCCGAGAATTTGAGGGTCCGTGCGATGAAGTTGGCGGTGCCGGCGTCGAGGGTCCCCATCGCCGCGGAGCGGCGCACGAGGGACGCGAGCTCGGCCGGGGTCCGCGCGCCCGAAATCTCTTCCTTGGCTTCCAGCCCGAAGATATTGAGCACCTTGTTGGAGAAGCCGTTAAGGACCACGATGGCGGGTTTGAAGATCGCCGTGAAGATCAGCTGCGGACGGGCCAGGACCTTGCCGACCTCGAAGGACAGCGCAATCGCCATGTTCTTCGGGACCAGCTCGCCGATCAGCATGGACAGGAGCGTCGCGAGTGCCATCGCCAGGACCAGTGACACGGAGGAAACCGCGGCTGCGGGCAATCCCAGGGCCGCCAGCGGCCCTTCGAGCAGTTTGCCGACCGAGGGCTCCATGACGTAGCCGGTCAGCAGGGTGGTGATGGTGATGCCCAGCTGGCAGCTGGAGAGTTGGGTGGACAGGGACTTGAGGCATTTGAGCAGGGGCGCGGCGGCGGTATCGCCGCTGTCCACGGCCCGCTGGACCGAGGCCTGGTCAAGGGCCACGAGGGAGAATTCAACGGCTACGAAGAAGCCGGTTCCGAGGATGAGCAGCAGGCCTGCGCCGAGAAGTAGCCACTCCATTTAGCGGCCTGCTTCCGGGGCAGCGCGGCGGCGGCCCGGCGGAGGATGGTCAGACGAGGCCGACCCTGTTTCCTGGAAGGCTCCGGTTTTTTGATAGGCACCTGGCTGGTGTGCCGCCGGAGAATGATGGGCGCGTGAACGGGGTTTGCCGGCTCTTCGGGTGGACTGCGCGGGAAGGATTTCCATCCCCCGCTGACAGCCCCCAGGCCGGCACCTAGATTTACTGTCCATAAGAGTTTCAGTCTACAGGAGCAGCGGCTACCAGCTCTGCGGGACCGGGCGGCCTTCCTCGTAGCCGGCCGCGGACTGGATGCCAGCCACGGCGCGTTCCCGGAACGAGGCAAGATCCGCGGCGCCGGCGTAGCTCATCGAGCTGCGCAGCCCGGCGGTGATCATGTCCAGCAGATCCTCGACGCCGGGGCGCACCGGATCGATGAACATCCGGGACGTGGAAATGCCTTCCTCGAAGAGGGCCTTGCGGTCCTTTTCGAAGGCGCCCTCGCGCTGGTTGCGGTTCTGCACGGCACGGGCCGAGGCCATGCCGAAGCTCTCCTTGAAGTGCCGCCCGCCGGCGTCCTGCTGCAGGTCCCCGGGGCTCTCGTGGGTTCCGGCGAACCAGGAACCGATCATGACCTGGCTTGCTCCGGCCGCCAGGGCCAGCGCCACGTCGCGCGGGTAGCGGACGCCGCCGTCGGCCCAGACCCGCCCGCCGGCGGCCCGCGCGGCGGCCGAGCACTCCAGCACGGCGGAGAACTGCGGCCGGCCCACGGCCGTCATCATGCGCGTGGTGCACATGGCACCGGGGCCCACCCCGACCTTGACGATGTCCGCGCCGGCCTGGATGAGTTCGCGGGTCGCCTCCGCCGTGACCACGTTGCCGGCCACCACGGGCACGCCGGGGTTGAGGCCTTTCACGGCGGCCAGGGCATCGAACATCTTCTGCTGGTGGCCGTGCGCGGTGTCGAGGACCAGCACGTTGACCCCGGCGGCGAGGAGTTCCGCGGCACGCCCGGCGACGTCGCCGTTGATCCCGACGGCGGCCGCCACTTTGAGCTGGCCTGCACTGTCCAGCGAGGGCCGGTACAGAGTCGAGCGCAGGGCGCCTTTCCGGGTGAGGACCCCGGCCAGGACTCCGTCCCGCTGCACGGGCGTGAAGTCGGTCCCGGCAGCGTCCATGGCCTCAAAGGCACGGCGCAGGCCGGAGCCGGCGCCCGGTCCTGTGCCGCTGGCGCGCGTGTCCTCCAGCAGTTCCGCCTCCAGGACCAGCGGCTGGACGCGCATTACCGAGGCAAGGGAGGCGAACCGGTCCTGGCCTTCGCAGTCCGCACTCCGGACGATGCCGGCGACGGCGCCAGCGTCGTCCACGACCATAACGGCCCCGTGCGGACGCTTGCCCATCAGGTGCAGGGCGTCAATGACGGTGCTGGCAGGCGAGAGCGTGACCGGTGTTTCCAGGACGGGGTGTCGGGACTTGATCCAGGCCGTCACGTCGCGGATCACGCCGAGCGGGACGTCCTGCGGCAGCACCGCCAGTCCGCCGCGCCGCGCCATGGTCTCAGCCATGCGCTTGCCGGTCACCGCCGTCATGTTGGCCGCGACCAGGGGAATCGCGGAGCCCGTACCGTCGTCGGCCGCCAGGTCCACATCCAGCCGGGAGGTGACGTCGGAACGGGACGGTACGAGGAAGAGGTCCGAATAGGTCAGGTCGGTGGTGGGCTCGGTCAGGAAACGCACGGCTGCTCCTTAATAGGCATTCCGGTGCTCAACGGGTTCTCCGAGTGATTCTAGCGAGGCTCTCCAGGGCCCCGCACGGCCGCTCCCGCTGCTGCCCAAAAGGCCTCCGGAGGGCCGGATCGCGTGCGGCTCCGGCGCGTTGAGGCGACTTGATGATTTGAGTCACCCTTATTGGCGGTTTGGCAAGAATCGTCACTAGACTGGCATGGGTCTGGGTTCACTGGACGCGGAGACTGGTTCAATCGTCGTGCTGAGGCACCGTGAAACCAGTGGGAATCAAACTCATGGAAGAGGCGTAATTCAAGTGCCAGAGCAGCCTAGCCACCGTCTACCAGAGGAATTTGGCGGAAACGAGTGGCTCGTTGACGAACTGTACGAGCGTTATCAGCAGGACAAGAACGCGGTGGACGCCAAGTGGTGGCCCTTGTTCGAATCCTTCGACGCCGGAGACAGTTCCTCCACCAACGGAGCCTCAGGCGCAGCGGCAGTTGCCCGCCCCGCCACCCGCGAACTTCCTGTTGTAGCTCCGGTTGCCGCGGCGGCAGCGCAGCCGCCCGCTCCGGCCGCCGCGCCCGCACCGGCCGCAGCTCCCGCTGCCGCGAAGAAAGCCCCGGCCACTGTTGCCCGCGACGGCTCCAAGACCTCGGAAGCCGGTCCCGGCACCACGCCGATCCCGGCCCAGCTGCCCAAGAACATCAAGGCGCCCACGGCCCCCGAGGAAGACGTCGTCTCCGTCCTCCGCGGCCCGGCCAAGGCCATCGCCACCAACATGATCACCAGCCTGGAGGTGCCGACCGCCACCAGCGTGCGGGCGATCCCAGCGAAGCTCCTGATCGACAACCGTGTGGTCATCAACTCCAACCTCGCCCGCGCCCGCGGCGGCAAGGTTTCCTTCACGCACCTGATCGGCTACGCCGTCATCCGCGCCCTGGCCCAGTTCCCCTCGATGAACGTGTACTACGACGAGATCGACGGCAAGCCTGTCGCGGTCCAGCCGGCGCACGTGAACTTCGGCATCGCCATCGACATGCCCAAGCCCGACGGCACCCGCCTGCTCATGGTGCCGAACATCAAGAAGGCGGAGACCCTCAACTTCTCCGAGTTCTGGCACACCTACGAGGACCTGATCAAGCGTGCCCGTGCCGGCAAGCTGACCGCGGACGACCACTCCGGCACCACGGTCTCGCTCACCAACCCGGGCGGCATTGGAACCGTGCATTCGGTGCCGCGCCTGTCCAAGGGCCAGGCCGCCATCATCGGCGTCGGCGCACTGGACTACCCGGCGGAATTCCAGGGTGCCAGCGCGAAGATCATCGCGAAGAACGCCATCAGCAAGGTCGTCACACTGACGTCCACATATGACCACCGCGTCATCCAGGGTGCCGGCAGCGGCGAGTTCCTGAAGCTCGTGAACCAGCTCCTGCTCGGCGCGCAGAACTTCTACGACGAAATCTTCGAGTCCCTGCGCATCCCGTACGAGCCCGTGCGCTGGAGCCCGGACCTGCAGGTGGACCCGGCCGACGAAATCAACAAGGTCGCCCGGATCCAGCAGCTCATCCACGCCTACCGTGTCCGCGGCCACCTGATGGCAGACACCGATCCGCTGGAATACGTCCAGCGCAAGCACCCGGACCTCGACGTCCTCACCTACGGCCTCACGCTGTGGGACCTGGACCGCGAATGGCCCACCGGCGGCTTTGGCGGCAAGCCCATGCTCGCGTTCCGGGATATCCTCGGAGTGCTCCGCGATGCCTACTGCCGCACCACCGGCATCGAATACATGCACATCCAGGACCCCGCGGAACGCAAATGGTTCCAGGACCAGCTGGAGCACCCCTACTCCAAGCCCAGCCGTGACGAGCAGCTGCGCATCGTCTCCAAGCTCAACGCGGCCGAAGCCTTCGAGACCTTCCTGCAGACGAAGTTCGTCGGCCAGAAGCGCTTCTCGCTTGAGGGCGGCGAGTCCCTGATCCCGCTGCTGGACGCCATCATCTCCGACGCGGCCGACGACGAACTCGACGAAGTGGCGATCGGCATGGCCCACCGCGGCCGGCTCAACGTGCTCACCAACATTGCCGGTAAGACCTACGCCCAGGTCTTCCGCGAATTCGAAGGAACCCAGGACCCCCGCTCCGTGCAGGGCTCCGGTGATGTGAAATACCACCTCGGCACCGAGGGCACCTTCACCTCGGACAACGGCAAGGAGACGAAAGTATACCTCGCCGCCAACCCGTCCCACCTTGAGGCCGTGGACTCCGTCCTCGAAGGCATCGTCCGGGCCAAGCAGGACCGCCTCGACCGCGGCGAAGCGTTCCCCGTGCTTCCGATCATGATTCACGGAGACGCCGCCTTCGCCGGCCAGGGTGTTGTCGCGGAAACGCTCAACCTCTCCCAGCTGCGCGGCTACCGCACCGGCGGCACCATCCACGTCGTTGTCAACAACCAGGTCGGCTTCACCACCGCCCCGTCGTCGTCGCGTTCGTCCACCTACTCCACGGACGTCGCCAAGATGATCCAGGCGCCGGTGTTCCACGTGAACGGCGATGACCCGGAGGCCGTGGTCCGCATCGGGCAGCTCGCCTACGAATTCCGCCAGCGGTTCCACAAGGACGTTGTCATCGACATGGTCTGCTACCGCCGCCGCGGGCACAACGAGGGCGACGACCCCTCGATGACCCAGCCACTGATGTACAACCTGATCGAGGCCAAGCGTTCGGTCCGCAAGCTGTACACCGAATCCCTGATCGGCCGAGGTGACATCACCGAGGAAGAAGCAGAGCAGCTGCTGCGCGACTACCAGGAACGGCTGGAGCGTGTCTTCGCCGAAACCCATGCCGCGCAGACCTCACCGATCCCCATCATCACCGCCGATTCCGCCGCGGTCTCGGACCTGGAGCGCCCGCTCGCCCAGCAGACCGACCTGGGCGTCAGTGCCCCGGCGTCGACGGCGATTTCCGCCGGGACACTGGCACGCATCGGCAAGGCCCACACCGACATCCCCGAGGGCTTCACGGTCCACGCCAAGCTCAAGCAGCTGCTGGAGAAGCGTGAAGTGATGTCCCGCGAAGGCGGCATCGACTGGGGCTTCGGGGAGCTTGCCGCGTTCGGCTCGCTCATCATGGAAGGCGTTCCCGTCCGGCTTGCCGGCCAGGACTCGCGCCGCGGCACTTTCGTGCAGCGTCACGCCGTCTTCCACGACCGCGCCAACGGTGACGAGTGGCTGCCCCTGGCGCACCTCTCCGAGGACCAGGCCAAGCTGTGGATCTACGATTCCCTGCTGTCCGAATACGCGGCCATGGGCTTCGAATACGGCTACTCGGTGGAACGCCCGGATGCCCTGGTGCTCTGGGAAGCGCAGTTCGGCGACTTCGTCAACGGCGCGCAGACCATCATCGACGAGTTCATCTCCTCGGCCGAGCAGAAGTGGGGCCAGCGCTCCTCGCTCGTGCTCATGCTGCCGCACGGCTACGAAGGCCAGGGACCGGACCACTCCTCCGCCCGGATCGAGCGCTTCCTGCAGATGTGCGCCGAAGAGAATATGATCGTGGCCAACCCCACGACGTCGGCGTCGCACTTCCACCTGCTGCGCCGGCAGGCGTACAGCCGGCCGCGCAAGCCGCTGATCATCTTCACGCCGAAGCAGCTGCTCCGCCTCAAGGCCGCAGCGTCTTCCGTGGAGGACTTCACCACCGGCACCTTCCGGCCCGTCATCCCCGAGCACGAGCAGCTGCAGGGCGACGCCGTCGAGCGTGTCCTGCTGGTGTCAGGCCGCCTGTACTACGATCTGCTGTCCACCCGGCAGAAGACCGGAGACAAGACCACGGCGATCGTCCGGGTCGAGCAGCTTTACCCGCTGCCGGCCGAAGAGATTGCCGCTGAGCTTGCCAAGTACCCGAACGCCGAGGTTGTCTGGGCACAGGACGAACCCGCCAACCAGGGCCCGTGGCCGTTCATCGGCCTCAACCTTCCGGACGCACTGGACCGCCGGGTCCGCCTCGTTTCCCGTCCCGCCTCGGCTTCCACCGCAGCAGGATCGATGAAGCGCCACGCGGCCGAGCAGGACGCGCTGCTCAAGCAGGCATTCGCACGTAAGTAAGGTCAACGCTGCCCGGCCGGAGATGTAAACACGCAACTCCGGCCGGGCACCGTTGTTTAACCGGCTTTGTTCCCCTCCGTCTGAGACGGTCCCGGGGAACGGTTTAATGGACACCCTGAAGTGAAGAGGTAGTCGTGGAAGATCGAAAGCTGCGGATCGCAGCCGTGGGCGATGAAATGCTGGCCGGCCTGGGTGATCCCCGCGCGCTGGGCTGGCTGGGCCGGGTCCTGGCTCGCACGCCGCAGGACGGGCTGTCCCTGGAGTGCTACTCCCTCCCCTGCCCGGAGGAAGGCACGGAGGGTCTGGCGGCCCGCTGGCTCGAGGAAGCCGGCCGGCGCTTCAACGACCACGCTGAGAACCGCCTGGTGATCGGCCTCTCCGGCCGGGATATCGAGTTTGGACTCTCCACGGCCCGCAGCCGGCTCAACCTCGCCAACATCCTCGACTCCGCGTCGCAGAACAAGATCGAAGTGTTCGTCGTGGGCCCGCCGCCCACCCTCGACCCGACCCAGAACCGCCGGCTCGGCGAGCTGAATACGGCTTTCGCCGACGTCACCACCCGGCGCAAACACCTCTACGTCGACACCTTCTCGCCGCTGCTGAACCACGAGCAGTGGCGCCAGGACCTGGCAGCCAACGGCGGCACCCCCGGCCAGGCCGGCTACGGACTGATGGCGTGGCTCGTGCTGCACCGCGGCTGGTTCCAGTGGTTGGGGATGGACGCCCCGGAGTAGGCGGGCCGCACCTCGGGGGCGCCCGGGATTTTCGCGATATATCTTGACCGTGCAGATTCGGCGATATATCGTGACTTCATAGTCACGATATATCGCAACCATTCGCACGAAGTATCGCCCTCCTGGAGGAGCCATGTCAGAGAATAACTGGACTGTCACCGGTCCGCAGACGATCGACGTCGACGGCGTCACCTCGCTCAAACTCGGCATCGTCCGGGGGCGCTTCGACATCGTCGCCCATGAGGAGGCCGTCGCCCGGATCGAAGTGTCCGAGGTCCACGGCGACCCGCTGGCGATAAGCCTGGTCAACGGACGCCTCGAGGTCCGGCACCAGCTGCACGGGCCGCAGGGCTGGTTCAAGAACCTGATGGACACGGTCATCAACACGAGCAACAACTCGGTGGTCATCAGCATCGCCCTTCCGGCCGGCGTGGAGGTCGAGGCTGGCACCGTCAGCGGCGACGGCATGGTGTCCGGCATCAGCGGGCACACCCGTCTGAACACCGTCTCAGGTTCGGTCCTGGCTGACGGCACCTCCGGGGAGCTCTCCGTCAACACCGTCAGCGGCGAGGTGATTGCCCGCAACCACCACGGCGTGCTGACGGCCAGGAGCGTCTCAGGCGAGGTCACCGCCTCCGGCGATTTCAGCCACATCCGCGCCAACACAGTGAGCGGGGACCTGAGCTTCGACCTGCACGGCTTCACCCAGGACTTCGGCGCCAATTCAGTGTCGGGCGACGTGACCATCCGCCTGCCGCACGACGTCGGCGTGGACATCATCGCGAAGTCCGCCAGCGGCGCCGTCGTCATCGGCGACACGAAGTACGTTCAGCCCGGCGGATCCGTGCAGACCATCGCCGGACCCGATAGCCAGCTCATGCTGGTCCGCACCAACTCCGTCTCGGGCAAGACGTCGATCTTCCACCGCCCGCCCAGTGCGGACACCGAAACGGGGATCTGATGCCTCCGGTCTTCGCCCACGGGGCGCTGCGGCTCTACCTGCTCGCACTGCTGGAGTCGGGTCCGAAGCACGGCTATGAACTCATCAAGGCGCTGAGCGAACGCTTCGGCGGCACCTACTCCCCCAGCGCCGGAACCATCTATCCGCGGCTCGGCAAGCTCGAGGAGGAAGGGCTCGTGGCCACCCACGCCGAGGGACGACGGACCTACTACAGCATCACCCCGGGCGGGCTCGTGGAGCTGAACAGCCGGCGGGACGAACTGGCCGGCGTGGAAAATGACATCTCCGCGTCCGTCCGGCGCCTCGCCGACAACCTGCGGCAGGACATCAAGGTCAACATGCGGGGCCTCCGGGCGGACCTGGCCGCAACGGCCGAGGCAGCGCGCTCCTCGGCGCGTGCGGCCGGCTCAACGGTCGCCTCGCTGGCAGGCCAGCGCTACTCCCAGGAGGGCGACAACCGGCTGCGGGAGGCGGAGATGCTGGTGCAGGCCTTCCGCGACGACATCCGCGTGGAGCTGCGGCGGCACGGCGGCAGGCACCCCATCACTCCCGTGACGCTGGAGACCGTCAAGACGGTGCTGGACCAGGCACGGATCTCCATCCGCAATTCCCTCGAGTGATCCGCCCGCCCCGCCGGTTCGCGGCGGGTGCCCTGATGTGGGAGACTTGAGGGCAGCTCTTTTGAGTACCAAAAATTAAGGAGGCCAGCTATGAGCAAGCGTGCACGTAAACGTCGTGACCGTAAGCGTGGCGGCGCGAACCACGGCAAGCGCCCCAACGCCTAAGCAAAGCTTGGAATGACAGCTTTAGGCGAATGACCCCGGAACCTCACGGTTTCCGGGGTCATTCGTTTTTGGCGGGGATGCCTTTACAGGCAGGGCTGCCCTTTGCAGTGCGGCCCCGCTGCGTCAGGCTTCGACCGGGCTGCTGGAGTGGATCCGGTCCAGGATCGAATTCTTGAGGTTTTCCGGGGCTGCCTCGGTGCAGGAACGCTTCACCATAACGCGGATGACACACTCGAGGTCATACTGCTCGAAGCATTCCGGGCACCCGTCCAGGTGGGCCTTGATCTCGGCGATGTCCTCGTGGGTGAGGGCACCATCAAGGTACTCGTAAATACGTTGCATCCGGGCGTCGTCGCAGTCGCCCAGTCCCTGGCAGTCGCTCATTTCCTGTTCTCCTGTTTGTTGCTTCCGGCTGCAGCGGTGGCATCTGCGGCCTTGAATCCGCGCTCGGCGGCGTAGTCGGCGAGCATGTCCCGCAGCATCTTCCGGCCCCGGTGCAGACGGGACATGACGGTCCCGATCGGGGTGTTCATGATGTCTGAAATTTCCTTGTACGCAAATCCCTCGACGTCGGCGAAGTAGACTGCCAGCCGGAATTCCTCCGGAATGGACTGCAGGGCGCGCTTCACGTCCGAGTCCGGCAGGTGGTCCAGCGCCTCGGCCTCCGCCGACCGGAGTCCCGAGGAGGTGTGCGATTCGGCACGCGCCAGTTGCCAGTCCTCGATGGTGTCCGAGTTCGACTGCAACGGCTCGCGCTGCCGCTTGCGGTAAAGGTTGATGTAGGTATTCGTCAGGATGCGGTACAGCCAGGCCTTCAGGTTGGTGCCGGGCTTGTACTGGTGGAACGCGGAAAACGCCTTCGTGTACGCCTCCTGCACCAGGTCCTCGGCATCAGCGGGATTCCGGGCCATCCTCATGGCCGCGGAGTACAGCTGGTCCACGTACTGCATGGCGTCGCGTTCGAACCGTATCCGCCGCTCGTGCGTGGTTTCAGTCGCCACGTCCAGCGCCTGCCCGTCCACGATTGTCTCCCGGGCGGCAGCCTCCTGAACGGCGTCGGGCCTCGGGGCAGGGCCAGAGGGTGCGCCGGCGGGGCCGGCAGCAGGTGACTTAGCGGGCGTGGCGCCGTTTCCGGCGACCTCGTGCATGGCCGCAACGGCCGGATCCATGGTGCTCATTGCCCTCAAGTCTACTGTCACCGCGCGGCGGGCGGCCGAAACTGCCGGCACGGTTCCTTCGCGCAGTCCCATGGCCCACAACTCCGCGGGATAGTCCGCCAGTTGCGCGTCCTTCACCAGTACCAAATCTCCGCCTCCCGGCTCGTCGTCCCGCCACCTTCCAGCCGCAAATAAGCAGCTCGAACACGTCATTCACAACCCCGCCCGGCGGGCAAATATTCCACAAAAGTGCAAGACTAGAACCGGTTCTCCCGCATTGATTCCGCGGTTCGTCCATCCAGGAGGAAATTCATGTCCTTTGTCCGCTTTCTCGCCCGGCCCATGCTCGCCTCCAGTTTCGTCCTTGCGGGCATGGACAAGCTCAAGAACGCGGATGACACTGCCACGCAGCTGTCCCCCCTGCTGCGCCGCGCGGCTGAATCCCTGCCGTTCCAGACCAACGAAAAGGTCCTGGCCCGCGTCATCGGCGGTACCCAGGTCGGCGCCGGCGTCCTCTTCGCGGTTGGCAAGTCGGCCCGCCTCGCCGCCACCATCCTTGCCGTCATCTCCGCGCTCAACAGCTACGTTGAATGGCGCAGCGCGGACATCACGTCCAAGGAAGGCCGCGACGCCCGCCGCAAGCAACTGCTCAAGAACGTCTCACTGACCGGCGGCGTGCTGCTGGCCGCCGTCGACACGAACGGCCGCCCCAGCCTGGCCTGGCGCGCCGAGCACCTCGCCGCGGACGCCAAAAAGAACGCCGGCCACCTCGCCGCTGACGTCAAGAAGACCACCGGGAAACAGCTGAAGAAGGCCGACAAGGCCGTCCGCAAGGCCGTCGACCACACCGTCGGAGCCTAAAGCAGCAATGACAGGCACCACCCCCACCGCAGCTGCCCCCTCCGTTCCGGCCGACAGTGCCCCGCTGTGGCGGGCGCCATTCGCCGGACGGCCGGTCGACGCGACGGTCACCGTCCCGGGATCAAAGTCCCTGACCAACCGGTACCTCGTGCTGGCTGCCCTCGCGGACGGGCCCTCACGGTTGCGGGCCCCCCTGCATTCCCGTGACTCCGCCCTCATGGTCGAGGCCCTGCGGCAACTCGGAGCCACCATCACGGAGGTTCCGGGCGACGGCGACTTCGGTCCCGACCTGGAAATCGTCCCGATCAGCCTTGACGCCGCCGGCACGGACACGGCCATCGACTGCGGCCTGGCCGGAACCGTCATGCGGTTTGTCCCGCCCGTCGCGGCCCTGCGCCGCGGAGTAACACTGTTCGACGGCGACCCGCACGCGCGCAAGCGCCCGATGGGCCCCATCATCGATGCACTCACCGGACTGGGCGTGGCCGTCAGGGCGCCCGACGGCGGACCGGCGTCGTCGTTGCCGTTTACCGTCGAGGGCACCGGCACCGGCACCGTGCGGGGCGGCCATCTGGTCATTGATGCCAGTGCGTCGTCGCAGTTTGTGTCCGCGCTGCTCCTGGCCGGCGCCCGCTTCACCGAGGGACTGCACCTCGAACATCAAAGCGTCGAACATCAAAGCGTCGAACATCAAAGCGGGGGGCACGCGGGAAAGCCCGTGCCGAGCCTGGACCACATCAACATGACCGTCGCCGTCCTCCGCGGCGTGGGCGTGGCCGTGGATGATTCCCGCCCGAACCACTGGGTGGTCTCCCCCGGGCCCATCCGCGCCTTTGACCTCCGGATCGAACAGGACCTCTCCAACGCCGGACCCTTCCTCGCAGCGGCCCTGGCCACCCGCGGCACCGTTCGTATTCCCAACTGGCCGCCCGGGACCACCCAGGTCGGCGATCTGTGGCGCAGCATCCTCACGACGATGGGGGCCACCGTCACGCTCACGGACGGCACCCTGACCGTGAGGGGCGGCCCGCACATCAAGGGCGCGGACTTCGACGAGACCAGCGAGCTCGCCCCCACCGTCGCCGCCCTCTGCGCCCTGGCCACCGGGCCTTCGCGGCTGAGCGGCATCGCCCACCTCCGCGGGCACGAAACGGACCGGCTGGCCGCCCTCGTGGCCGAGATCAACGGCCTGGGCGGCGACGCCGAGGAGACGGCCGACGGCCTCATCATCCGGCCCGCACCGCTGCACGGCGGCGTCGTCCACAGCTACGCGGACCACCGCATGGCCACAGCCGGCGCCATCCTGGGCCTGGCTGTCCCCGGCATCGAGGTCGAGGACATTGCGACCACTGCCAAGACCATGCCCGACTTCCCGCAGCTCTGGGAAGCCATGCTGGCGCAGCGAACCCCCGCAGACAAGGACGCCTCCGGTGGCACGCAGCACTGACTCCTGGGACGAATCCGACGTCCGGATCCGCCCCAACAAGAAAGGCACCCGGCCCCGCACCAAGGACCGGCCCGCCTACGAGGACGCCGTCACCGGGCGGATCATCACCGTTGACCGCGGACGCTACACCGCCGTCGTCGCCGAGGGTACCCCCGGGGAACGCAAGATCATCGCCGCCCGCGCCCGGGAACTGCGCCGGAACCCGGTCGTCGCCGGCGACTTCGTCTCCCTTGTCGGGGACGTCAGCGGCGAACCGGACACCCTCGCACGGCTGGTCAGGATCCAGGACCGCAAGACACTGCTGCGGCGCAGCGCCGACGACACCGACCCGATCGAGCGCGCCGTCGTCGCCAATGCCGATACGCTGGTGATCGTGGTGGCGGCCGCGAATCCTGAGCCCCGGACCGGGTTCATCGACCGCGCCCTCGTGGCCGCGTACGACGCCGACATCGAGCCGCTGCTGCTCGTCACCAAGGCCGACGTCAAGGATCCCGCGGAACTCCTTGCCAACTACCAGCACCTTGACTTCCCGGTCATCATCTCCAAAACGGCGGACTCCGCGGCGTCCGGCATCGATGCCCGCTCGGACGACGGGCTTTCGGCCCGGCTGGACAAGGACGCCGTCTCCCAGCTTCGCGCCCATCTCGACGGGAAGGTCACCGTCATGCTGGGCCACTCCGGCGTCGGCAAGTCCACCATGGTCAACGCCCTCACCGGCGCCGAGCGCGCCACCGGCGGCGTCAACGCCGTGACCGGGCGCGGCCGCCACACCTCCTCCTCCGCGCTGGCCCTCAAGGTCAACGATGCACCGGCAGGCAGCTGGATCATCGACACCCCGGGCATCCGCTCCTTCGGCCTGGCCCATGTGGACCCGGACCGGATCCTGCGGTCCTTCCCCGATCTTGAGCCCGGCACCGACGACTGCGAGCGGGGCTGCAAGCACGATTCCAGCGCCGTCAACTGCGGCGTGGACGCCTGGGTGGCCGCCGGCCATGCGGGCGAATCCGGCCCGGCCCGGCTCGCCTCACTCCGCCGCCTGCTCGGAACAGATCCCCGCATGGAAGCCCAGGACGTCAAGGAACTGGGCACCGTCTCCTAGCGGGCTGCGGCGCAGCCTACCGCGCCCCCGCCCGCTTTGGCGGTAGTTTGGAACCATGAGTCAACCCGCTTCGAGCTACAACGATGACCTGCGCCTTGCCCATGTACTGGCAGATTCCGTAGATTCCCAGACCATGAGCCGCTTCAAGGCGCTCGATCTTCGGATTGAGACGAAGCCGGACCTGACACCGGTGACCGACGCCGACAAGTCGGCCGAGGAAGCCATCCGCGGCCAGCTGTCCCGGTCCCGGCCGCGCGACGCCGTGCTCGGCGAGGAGTTCGGCAGCTCCGGCCACGGCTCCCGCCGCTGGATCATCGACCCGATTGACGGGACCAAGAACTTCGTCCGCGGCGTCCCCGTCTGGGCCACGCTGATCGCCCTTGTTGACGAGGGCGAGCCGGTCGTCGGCGTCGTGAGCGCCCCGGCACTGGGCAAACGCTGGTGGGCCGCCAAGGGCGCCGGTGCGTACATGGGCCGGTCGCTGGCGGCCGCCACCCGGCTGAAAGTCTCCAACGTCTCCAAACTCTCGGACGCCTCGCTGTCCTACTCCAGCCTGGGCGGCTGGAAGCAGCGCGGCAACCTCGATGAGTTCCTCGGCCTCACCGAGGAAGTCTGGCGCACCCGCGCCTACGGCGACTTCTGGTCCTACTGCCTTGTGGCCGAAGGCGCCGTCGACATCGCCTGCGAGCCCGAACTGAACCTCTACGACATGGCCGCGCTGGTCCCGATCGTCACGGAGGCGGGCGGACGCTTCACCTCCCTCGAAGGAGCAGACGGCCCGTTCGGCGGCAACGCCCTCGCCACCAACTCCATCCTGCACTCGGAGGTCCTCAAACGCCTCAACCCGGGGCTCGACGACCTCCTGTAGGGAATTCCGGCGTCGTCCTGCAGGTCCGGACGCGTCCCGTAACAAAACACTTCACATTCCTGCCCTGCCTTTTCCGCGGCAGCAGGCATGGCCTACGCTCGAAACAGGTCACGAGTGCCAGCGCGAAACCCCGGTTTGCTGGCCGGCAACCCTCCATTCGCGGTGGGGTGCCCCGGGTGACGACCTGGCCGGTCCGGAACGGACCCGGCAAGCGCGGATCCCCGGTACGTGGGGTCCTTTTCGAGCGAGGTCCCATGACGACTGCCACGATTCCTGCCACCCCCGAACTCCAGTCCGGCGCCGGCCGGACCCGTCCCGAGGCGCGGTTCGCCGCCGCCCGCCGGCCGCTGTCCGCGGTGACCGGAGCGGAGATCCAGGCTCCCCTCATCCAGGGCGGGCACGTCCGCTACGCCAATCTGGATTATGGCGCCTCGGCCCCTGCCCTGTCCGTGGTCTCGGCCTACCTCAACGAGATCCTGCCGTACTACGCCAGCGTCCACCGCGGTGCCGGCTACGCCTCCCAGATCAGCACATCGGTCTACGAGAATGCCCGGACCATTGTCCGCGACTTCGTCGGCGGCCGGCCGGACGATTCGGTGATCTTCACCCGGAACACCACCGACTCCCTTAACCTGCTGGCAGGCTGCCTGCCCGCCGTCGACGGCGTGCACACCGGCGAGGTGCTCTACCTCGACATCGAGCACCACGCCAACCTGCTGCCGTGGCAGCGGGTGCCCCACCGCAGCGTCATCGCCGCGCCGACCCTCGCCGCCACCCTGGAACTGCTCCGCGGGGAACTCGCCCACGGCGGCGTCAGCCTCCTCGCCGTCACCGGCGCCTCCAACGTCACCGGCGAGATCCTGCCGATCCGGGCCCTCGCCGCCCTCGCGCACGACTACGGCGCCCGGATCGTCGTCGACGCCGCCCAGCTGGCGCCGCACCGGCGGATCGACATCGCCGCCGACGACGTCGACTACCTCGCCTTCTCCGGGCACAAGCTTTACGCGCCGTTCGGCGCCGGGGTGCTGATCGGCCGTCCCGACTGGCTCGACGCCGGCACCCCGCACCTGGCCGGCGGCGGAGCCGTGCAGGACGCCCGGATCGACGCTGTCAGCTGGACCACCGGTCCGGCCCGGCATGAAGGCGGCTCCCCCAACGTCCTCGGCGCCGCCACCCTCGCCCGGGCCACCCAGGTCATCGCCGATCTGGATGTGGAGCAGTGGCACGCGCACGAAAACGCCATCCGGTCATTCCTCGTCGAGGGCCTCGCCGGGATCGACGGCGTAAGCGTCCACCAGATCTTCCCGGACAGTGCTTCCTTCGATGCGTCCTTCGACGCAGGATCCGGAGCCGTCGCAGGCACCGGCACGATCGGCGTCGTCAACTTCTCGGTGGAAGGCTACGACGCGGGCCTGGTGGCGGCGTACCTGTCGGCCGAACACGGCATCGGGCTGCGCGACGGCCGCTTCTGCGCGCACCCCCTGCTCCGGCGGCTCGGCATGCCCTCGGGTTCGCTGCGGGCAAGCTTCGGCCTGGGATCCCGGCTGGAGGACGCCGAGCGGCTGCTGGCAGCACTCCAGGAGCTGCGCCGGAACGGCCTCGGCTGGGACTACGTCGTCGACGCCGGCCGCTGGGTGCCCGCCAACGACACCCGCAGCTACCCGCACTGGGCCCCCAACACGCCCGGAACCGCCGGCGCGGCCCCCTGCACCCGGGACTGACTGACAGCGCGGATCCGCCAGCCCTGTGAAAACACGGCCCTGCCGCGTGCGGTAAATTCGATGGGTATCCATCCGGACCTGCCGAAGGAGATCGCACGTGGCAAGCGGCGGACCCAAGCTGCACGGGGGCCCCTTGTTGGGAGGCGGCCCCAAGCTGGATCAGGAGCGGCGCCAGGAGCTGGGCCAGAGCTTCCAGGACGGCGGGGAGCACTACGACCGCGTCCGCCCCGGGTACCCCGGGGATTCGGCCGACTGGCTGATCCCGGCCGGTGCCCGGGACGCCGCGGACCTCGGCGCCGGCACCGGGAAGTTCACTGCCCTGCTGGCCGGGCGCGGCCTGCACACGGTGGCGGTGGACCCGTCCGCCGACATGCTCGGGCAGCTGCGCCGGACGCTTCCGGGCGTCACCGCCGTCGTGGGTACTGCCGAGCAGACGGGGCTTCCCGGCGAAGCGTTCGACGTCGTGACCGTCGCCCAGGCCTGGCACTGGTGCGATCCGCTGCCGGCCAGCACGGAGATCGCCAGGATCCTCCGCCCGCACGGGATGCTGGGGCTGATCTGGAACCAGCTGGACACGTCCGTTCCCTGGGTGCACCGGCTCTCGCGCATTATGCATGCCGGGGATGTGCACAAACCGCACTTCACACCGCCGCTGGGCCCGGAATTCACGGGGCTGGAGAGCCACCTCACGCGCTGGGAAGATCCGGTGCGCACCGCGGACATCATGGAGCTGACGAAGTCCCGCAGCTACTATCTGGCGGCCAGCGAGACGACCCGCGCCAAGGTGCTGGGCAACCTCGACTGGTATCTGCACGAGCATCTGGGCCACCGCCCGGAAGACGTCATCGCGCTCCCCTACCTGACCCAGAGCTGGCGGGCCGTCCGGGCCTGAACCCGACGGGCGGCACTGCACGACCTCCGGGATTGCCCCGGACAGGCGCGCTGGCTTATGGTTTCGGTATGCCTAATAATTATTTGTAGGCACTCGCAAACTCCGGTGCCGGTGCGAACCGCCGCTACCGGCCGCGTCGCCGTCGACGCACCTACCAGGGGAGCCCACCGTGCTGGAAGTGACAGGACCCGAATCTGCGGCGCCGGCGGCGCCCCGCCGGCCGAAACCGGGCCGCCGCGCCATCATCGGCCTGCTGGGCCCGGCCTTCGTCGCCGCGATCGCCTACGTGGACCCCGGCAACGTTGCGGCCAACCTCACGGCCGGCGCCCAGTACGGCTACCTCCTGGTCTGGGTCCTCGTGGCGGCCAACATCATGGCTGTGCTGGTGCAATACCAGTCAGCCAAACTCGGGATCGTCACCGGGAAGAGCCTGCCCGAGATTCTCGGCGAGCGGCTCAAGCCGTTCTGGCGCCGCGCGTTCTGGGTCCAGGCCGAGATCGTGGCCGCTGCCACCGACCTTGCCGAGGTGGTGGGCGGCGCGATCGCGCTCTACCTGCTCTTCGGGTTGCCCCTGCCCCTCGGCGCAGTGATCGTCGGCGGCGTCTCCATGGCCCTGCTCGCCGTACAGGCCCGGAACAAGCAGCGGTCCTTCGAATTCATCATCATGTTCCTGCTGGGCATCATCACGATCGGATTCCTGGCCGGCCTCTTCATCAGTCCGCCGGACCCTGCGGGCGTCGCCGCCGGACTGATCCCAGGCTTCCAGGGTCCGGACACGGTGCTGCTGGCTGCCAGCATGCTCGGCGCCACGGTGATGCCGCACGCCATCTACGTCCACTCGGCCCTGTCCCGGGACCGGCACCGTCCGAACCCGCACCTGCATGTCCCCCCGCAGGCCCTCGCCCGCCTCGTCAAGGCAACCCGCTGGGACGTCGTGGCGGCCCTGGCCATCGCCGGCATCGTGAACATCGGGATGCTGCTGCTGGCCGCATCGACCCTGGGCGGTGAGGAGGGAACGGACACCATCGAAGGCGCCCATGCCGCGATCACCACCAATCTGGGTCCGGTCATCGGTGTCATCTTCGCCGTCGGCCTGCTCGCCTCCGGCCTGGCCTCGACGTCCGTGGGCTGCTATGCCGGGGGATCCATCATGCAGGGGCTGCTCAAAATCCGGATCCCGCTGATGACGCGCCGCGTGGTCACCCTGATCCCGGCCGTTGTGCTGTTGAGCATCGGTTTCGATCCCACCTGGGGCCTGGTCCTCAGCCAGGTTGTCCTGAGCTTCGGTATCCCCTTCGTGCTTGTCCCGCTGGTTGTCCTGACCAGCAACAAGGCCCTGATGGGCCGCTTCGCCGATGGGATGGCACTGCGGATTGCCGCCGTCATCAGCGTGATCCTGGTCGTGGCGCTCAATCTCGTCCTGCTGTGGCTGACGTTCTCCGGCGCCGCCTGACGGTAGGCTGGAGGCTGTGAAGACCAGTCTGCCCTCCTCCTCGATCGAGGACTACGTCAAGGTCATCTACTCCTTCACGGAGTGGCAGGACAAGCCCATCACCTCCACGCAACTGGCCCAGCGCCTCGGCGTGGCCAACTCCTCGGTCTCCGAAATGGTCCGCAAGCTCAAGGACCAGGGCCTGGTGGACCACCAGCCCTACAGCGCCATCACCCTCACGGCCGACGGTGTCCGGCTGGCGTTGTCCATGGTCAGGCGGCACCGGCTTATTGAAACGTTCCTGGTCCGGGAGCTCGGCTACCGCTGGGACGAGGTCCACGACGAAGCCGAGCTCCTGGAACACGCGGTTTCTGACACCTTCATCGAACGGATGGCCGCCAAGCTTGGGAACCCGGTGCGGGACCCGCACGGCGATCCGATCCCTGCCGCGGACGGCTCCGTGCTGATGCCGCCGGCCCACCGGATGAGCGAGCTCGACGACGGGCACACCGGCCGGATCACCCGGATCAGCGACGAAAACCCCGAGCTCCTGCGCTACCTTTCCGCGGAGGACATTGATCTCGACGCCGACGTCGAGGTTCTGGGCCGCAAACCGTTCGGCGGCGCCCTGGTGGTCCGTATCGGCTCCGGCGGCACCCGGCAGGACGTCGACCTCGCCGAGGAAGTCGCCTCCGCCCTCTGGGTCCACAGCGACACCGTCCATCCCGGCTGCAGCCTCAAGCGGTCCTGAGTGCTGGCCCTGCTGACCGGAGCCGCGGCATGAAGCGCGCAGCGAAGGCGTTATCACCGGCTGTTGCTGCGCCGCCTCCCGGGATGCCGGGCTGGCGCGCGTGGGCTGCCGTCGCCGTCGGCGGCCTGATCGGAACGGAACTGCGCTACGGGGCCGGCCTGGCTTTCCCGGAGGCAGCGGGCACCATTCCCTGGACCACCCTGGTGATCAACGTCGTCGGAAGTTTTGTCTTGGCGGCCCTGACCACGGTCTGGATCGCCCGGCCGAGGACCGCCTTCTGGCTGCGGGCCGGGCTCGGTCCCGGGCTGCTGGGTTCCTTCACCACGTTTTCGGCGGTGGTGTTCGCCATCGACCAGCAGTTCCGGGCCGGCTTCCATGCCAGCTGGCTGGCCTACCTGGCGCTCTCGCTCATGCTGGGACTCGCCGCCGCCGCCGCCGGGTGGAAGACCGGCAAGGCCCTGGCCGACCTGACCGGCGGGGCGTCATGACCACCGCCGTGCTCGTGGGAGTCTTTGGCGTCGCGGGCGCCTTGCTGCGCTTCGCCGTCGACTCCTGGTTTGCGCACCATCCGGGACCCCGTCCCCACTGGCCCTGGGCAACCCTCGCCGTCAACGTGGCCGGCTCCTTCATCATCGGCGCGGCCCTGGGGATGACCGGGCAGCTGGGGCTGGGACCCGAGTGGCAGTCCGGCCTCTCGGCCGGGCTCGCCGGCGGCCTCACCACGTTCAGTTCCTGGACCACCGCCACGGTGCGCCTGGTCAGCGAGACGCGCTACCGCGCAGCCGCCGCCAATATTGCCGCCAACCTGGTCACGGGCCTGGCAGCAGCGGCGCTCGGCATGGCCGTCACCGGCCTATGACGAGCCTAACGCCGGCCCTCCGGCGGCGGTAGGAGCACCTTCACATCCCGTATCGTTGAAGGATGATTACCCGCCGTGTTGCAGCCCAGATCCTCGACATTCCGCTGGAAATGGCACACCGTCACGGCATCCCGTCCCGGTTGAGCGACGCTGAGCTCGGCGAACTCCTGGACAACCCGCCGCAGTGGCTGGTCCAGTCCAAGGCCAACCGGACCGGCAAACGCCCGGTGTGGGTCCAGCTGACGTGTGCCGTCTGCGGATTCTCCGAGGCGGCCCGGCCGAAGAAGTGGTGGCCGGAGTTCACCTACGTGTGCTGCGCGCACCATTCCTCGGTCGAGATCCCCGGCGTCGGCGCCGGCCTGGTCCGCAGCGAATATGAGGGTGTGGGCAGCCGGTTCGTTGGCATCGTGGACGTAGCGGTACCCGAGGCGTAACTTAATATCACGGGGGCCATCCCGGCCCCCTGCCGTTAGGGAGCGCCCACATGCCTGACAAATCGCCGCACCGGAGCATGGCCAAGAAGCCGGTGAAAACCATCAAGGAAAAACGGGCCGAGAAGAAGTCCAAGAACGTCGCGGAGACGCACGCGGACCCGGTCGCCCACATCAAGAAGCGTTGAGCCCAGCCCGCCGGCCGGGCCGCCGCTTCTGCCAACAAACGGGCAAAGCAAAAGGCCGGAAGCTGACGCTTCCGGCCTTTTGCGTGGAACTTTACGGGGTGGGGCACCGTTTCCGGTGGCCCGATGGTGGAGATGGGGGGAATTGAACCCCCGTCCGATGTCGTGTTGTCAGGGCTTCTCCGGGCGCAGTTTGCGGTGGATTTTCTCGGCCCCGGCCATGCTGCAAACAGCTGGCTGATCCGGGCCCAGTCATCTAAGAGTCCCGTCCACCCCGATGACGGGGGTAAACAGCAGTGGCTATCTAAATGACGCCAGGATCCGGGGCAATAGCAACCTCGGGCTGACGGACTGTCTTACTGCTTAGGCAGCGAGAGCGAAGTCAGTGCGTTTTGATTCGGCACTTATTGGTTTGCAGACAGCGTTTACGAGATAATTCTGCATCCTCGGCCCGCTTCACCTGTCGCGACTAACATCGTCGAAACCGATCATCCCCGTATTTTTTTATCAAACCGTTCAGGACTCTTGCTGCACCGCCGCAGCTGATGCTTTTAGCGGATGCTGCGCCGTTCCTTCCCGGACTATCAAGCATAACGCACCTCCGGGCAGATTCATTCCCGCGGCCTTCAGTGCGGCTCCTTAGCGCCGGTTCCGCTCGCGCATCACGCGCAGGGCCTCGCGCTTGTCCTGCTGTTCGCGCAGGGTCTGGCGCTTGTCGTATTCCTTTTTGCCGCGGGCGACGCCGATCTCCACCTTCGCCCGGCCGTCCAGGAAGTACAGCTGGAGGGGGACGATCGTGAAACCGGACTCGCGGATCTTGTGCGAGATCTTGGTGAGTTCGTCGCGGTGCAGCAGCAGCTTCCGACGGCGGCGCGCGGCGTGGTTGGTCCAGCTCCCCTGGTGGTACTCGGGGATGTGGATGCCCTCCATCCACAGCTCGTCGTTGTAGAAGGTGCAGAAACCGTCGACCATGGAGGCGTGGCCCTCGCGGAGGGACTTCACTTCCGTTCCCATGAGCGCGATCCCGGCCTCGTAGGTGTCGAGGATGTGGTAGTCGTGCCGGGCCTTGCGGTTGGTGGCCACTACCTTACGGCCACTTTCTTTCGGCACGGTAGAACTCCTTGAATCGAGGGGTGGGCCCTATGCCGGAGCGGCGCAGGCTTCTTCCAGTTTACGGCAGGGCCGCAGCCCGGCCGTGTGGCTTCCGCTCCGGGCGGATCAGAGCAGGTTCATCGGGTCGACGGCCCTGCCGTTAAGCCAGGTCTCGAAGTGCGAGTGGCAGCCGGTGGAGTTTCCGGTGGTTCCGGAGTAGGCGATCAGCTGGCCGCGGCTGACCTGCTGGCCCGGCGAGACCACAACGCTGGTGTTGTGGTAGTAAATTGTGGTCAGCGAGTTGCCCTGGATGACGCCGTGGGAGATTTTGACGTTGTTACCGCCGCCGTCGTTGGCCCAGCCGGCCGAGAACACCGTGCCGGCCGCCGCGGCAAAGACCGGCGTGCCGCAGGCGGCGCCGAAGTCGATGCCGGTGTGCATGTAACCGCCCTGGCCGTAGAAGTCGATGGTGCCCGGCGGCGTCGCACGCCAGCCAAAGCCGGAAGTGATCGGGACGCCGTTGAGGGGATGCTGCAGGCCGAAGGCCGACGGCGAGCCGGCCGGGGCGGGGACATAGGGCGCGGGCGCCTTGGTCTGGCCCTGGGCGCGGGCAGCCGCTGCCGCGGCGGCCGCGGCTGCCTCGGCGATCCGGCGCTGTTCGGCTTCCCAGGCCTCGCGCAGTTTCCGGTCGCGTTCGGCGATGTCCGCGGCGACGGCGTCCTGCTGGGACTTGACCTGGGCGAGCTGGGTCTGGATTCCCGGCTTGGCGGCCTGGAGTTCGGCGTCCAGCCGGGTGGTGTCGGCGATGAGCTTGTCCACCTGGGCCTTTTTGGCCTCAGCCTCGTCGCGGGCTGCCTGTTCGCGGGCCAGCGCGGCGTCGGCCTTGGCCTTGAGGTCCTTGATTTCGGCTTCCACCGCTTCGAGCCGGGCCTGGGAGTTGACGTTGGTGGCGTTCTGCTGGGTGAGCTTGTCCATGGCGGAGTTCTGGCTGCGCATGGCCTGGTCGGCCAGGTCGATCGTGTCCGTGAGGCTGCCAGTGTTGTTGGAGCCGAAGAACAGTGAAAGGTTGGAGGGGACTCCCCCGGACTTGTAGGCCTGGGTGGCGATCTGTCCGATCAGCTTCTTTGTGTCGGTAATCTTCTGTTTGTCCGTCTCGAGCTGCTGGGTGATCTTGGCCTTGTTCTGCTGCGCCAGGTCCACGCGGGCCGCGAGTGCCTCGGCTTCCTTGACGGCGCCGGCCACCCGGCCCTGGGCTTCGAGCAGGGACTGCTGGGCACCGGGGAGCTGGCCCTGGTACAGGACGAGGTCCCCGGCCGCCTGGGCGATCCGGGAGTCGACGAACTCGAGGGAGTGCTGGACCCGGGTCGCTTCCTCACGGAGCGCCGCCTGCTGGTCTTCGAGGGTGTCGGCGAATGCCACCGGCGTTGAGGCGCCCATGCCCGCCGCCAGGACAAGGGCCAGTGCGGCGCTGACGATGCGGGCACGGCGGCCGCCCACGGCAGGCCGGGTGGTGCCCGGCCGGGGGGCGGTACGGTGCATCGGTGTCATGGGGTTCCCTTTTTCGTTGCGCACGCTAGACCCTCAAGTATCGTCGAAGTGTCAGGAGTGATGATACGCCCGCCAGCAGCACGCCGAGTCCGATCAGGGCCGGGGCCAGGATCAGCGTCTGACCTGCGGAGATGAAGGCGGTGTCCGGATACTGCTTGGACAGGTAGCCGCCAAGGAAGAAGTGCGCCACAGCCCACAGCGTTCCCGAGGCCAGCGCCGCACCGATCACGGCGGCAATCACGCCCTCGAGGATGAACGGCAGCTGGATCACGATCTTCGAGGCCCCAACCAGGCGCATGATCCCGGTCTCCCGGCGCCGGCTGAAGGCCGACAGCCGGATCGTGGTGGCGATCAGCAGGATGGCACAGACAATCATCACGCCGGCGACACTCACCGCCACGAGGGACGCGGCGTTCATGACCGAGAAGAGCCGCTCCAGGAGCTGGCGCTGGTCGATCACGGTTTCAACGCCGGCCTGTGAGGAGAAGGTCTCGCTGATGATCTGGTACTTCTCCGGGTCCTTCATGTTGATCCGGAAGGAGGCCGGGAGCTGGTCCGGGGTCACCGAGTCGACAATCGGGGAGTTGGAGAACTGTTCCTTGAAGTGCTTGTACGCGTCGTCCTTGGACTCGAACTGGAAGTCGTTGACGTACTGGGCCACCGCCGGCGACTCCAGGAGCTTGGCCAGGTTGTCCTGCTGCTCCGGGGTGGCCGGGCCGGTAGCGCAACCGGCCGCCGTCGAACCGTCACTGCAGAGGAAGATGGCGACCTGGACTTTGTCGTACCAGTAGCCCTTCATCTGGTTGATCTGCAGCTGCAGCATGCCGGCGGCGCCGACGAAGGTCAGGGACACGAACGTCACCAGAATGACGGAGACCACCATGGAAAGGTTGCGGCGCAGGCCGCTGCCGATCTCGGCGAGGACGAATTGGAGCCTCACAGCTGACCCTCCCCTGCGGCGCGCGCTTCGGCGCGGGCGTCGCTGCGGGTGGTTACCGCGGCTTGCGGTTCATCCCGTCCGCTGGCATCCCGCAGGCGGCGCGATTGTCCAACGACCGGAATCATGGAGGTGTAGAGGGCCTTGGCCTCGTCACGGATGATGACGCCGTTGCGGAGTTCGACGACGCGTTTGCGCATCTCGTTGACGATGTCGTCGTCGTGGGTGGCCATCACCACGGTGGTGCCGTTCTGGTTGATCTTGTCCAGCACGCCCATGATCCCCATCGAGGTCGTCGGGTCCAGGTTGCCGGTGGGCTCATCAGCCAGCAGGATTCCGGGGCGGTTGACGACGGCGCGGGCGATCGCCACGCGCTGCTGCTCGCCGCCGGAGAGCTCGTGCGGAAGGCGGTTTTCCTTGCCTTCGAGGCCGACGGTCTTGAGGACCTCGGGAACGGTGTCGCGGATGACGCTGCGGCTCTTGCCGATGACCTGCATCGCGAAGGCGACGTTGGCGAAGACGGTCTTCTGCGGCAGCAGGCGGAAGTCCTGGAACACGACGCCGATCCCGCGGCGGAGCCGGGGCACGCGCCAGCTGGAGATGTTTGCGACGTTCTGGCCGGCCACGTAGACGGCGCCGGAGGAGGCGCGGTCCTCTTTGAGGACAAGGCGCAGGAAGGTCGATTTGCCGGAACCGGAGGCCCCGACGAGGAAGGCGAATTCGCCGCGGTCGATTTCAAGGTTGATCGAATCCAGCGCGGGGCGCGCCTTCTGGTCATAGACCTTGGTGACATTTTCGAAACGGATCATGGCCCTAAGTACCCTGCAGGACGTGGACGGGTACGGCCCAGTTCTGCTGCCGGTGCGCGGGCTTTCTAGTGGGGGAAGTAGAGCTCCGGCTTTTCGACTATACGCACGGGTCCCGGCGGATCGGCCGGAGTGCGGGGGCGTGTCGCAGGATTAGACGGGAGGGACAGGTGTGACGCGAGAGCCAAAAGGTGATGCTGGCGTGCCGCTACTTGTCCGCGTTGCGGTTGTCGGTCCGCCAGCGGATGCCGGCGTCGATGAAGTCGTCGATCTCGCCGTCGAACACGGCCGAGGTGTTCCCGACCTCGTGCTCGGTGCGGAGGTCCTTGACCATCTGGTACGGGTTCAGGACGTAGGAGCGCATCTGGTCGCCCCAGGAGGCCTTTACGTCGCCGGCGAACGCCTTTTTCTCCGCGTCCTCCTGCTCCTTCTTCAGCAGCAGGAGCCGGGACTGCAGCACGCGCAGGGCCGCCGCGCGGTTCTGCAGCTGGGACTTCTCGTTCTGCATCGACACGACGGTGCCGGTGGGGATGTGCGTCAGGCGCACGGCGGAGTCGGTGGTGTTGACCGACTGGCCGCCGGGGCCGGAGGAACGGAAGACGTCGACGCGGATCTCGTTGTCCGGGATGTCAATGGAGTCGGTCTGCTCGATCAGCGGGATGACTTCGACGGCGGCGAACGAGGTCTGGCGGCGGCCCTGGTTGTCGAAGGGGCTGATCCGGACCAGGCGGTGGGTGCCGGCCTCGACGCTGAGCGTGCCGTAGGCGTAGGGTGCCTTGACCTCGAAGGTGGCGGACTTGAGTCCGGCTTCTTCGGCGTAGGAGGTGTCCATGATGGTGGTCGGGTAGCCGTGGCGTTCGGCCCAGCGCAGGTACATCCGGAGCAGCATTTCGGCGAAGTCCGCGGCGTCCACTCCCCCGGCGCCGGCGCGGATCGTGACGACAGCTTCGCGCTCGTCGAACTCACCGGACAGCAGCGTCACGACTTCGAGATCCTTGAGCGCCTTGCGGATCGATTCCAGTTCGGTGGCGGCTTCGCCCATCGAGGCGGCGTCGTCCTCGTCCTGGCCCAGTTCCACGAGGACTTCGAGGTCGTCGATCCGGGAGGTGAGGGACTCGAGGCGTGCCAGTTCGGACTGGCGGTGCGAGAGCCTCGAGGTGATCACCTGGGCGGCCGCGGGATCGTCCCACAGATTGGGTTCGCCGGCCCGTTCGCTGAGTTCGGCGATGTCCTCCTTCAGCGCGTCGACATTCGAAACGTTCTCGATCGAGGCGTAGGTGGCGCGGAGGGCGCGGATTTCTGCGGGAAAATCAATGTTTGCCATGGTTTTTTAAGCCTACGCTATCCGTGCGGGCCACCCGGACTGGGTCGCGGGACATTGCTGCGGGACGTGATACAGGCTAGCGCGTGAGCCGGGAACGCGCCGTCGAACTGGCGTCGATCCTGATGCCGTCCGGGACCAGGAAGTTGACCACGGGCGGGTGGACAGCGGCGCTGAGGACGACGACGGCGGTGGAGCCGTCCGGGCTGCCCGTGCCCGGCCCGACGGCGAGTCCGCTGAAGCGGGTGAAGGCGCTGCTGCGGTCCAGGAACTCGACGGCGGCGCTGCGCACGCGGGTACCGGTCAGGACTGCCGTGGGGGTGCCGCCACCGGTTTCGAGCTGTCCGAGCGTGAAGCTGTCTGCGGCGGCCACCGAGGCGCCGTCGGCCATCGACAGGAGTTTCTTGTGCTCGATGTAGACGCTGGACGCGGCGATGACCACGGTGGTGATCAGCAGCGCGAGCAGCACGAAGCCGATGATCAGCACCATCAGCTGCCCGGCGTCGCGGGGCTGGCGGCCGAGTGGTTGCTCCGTCCCGTCATGGCTCATCGGAAGCGGCCCACCAGCTGGGTGGCGGAGGCGCTGAGCTGCCCGGCGTTCAGGTCCAGCACCTCGCTGAACGGGACGAACGGCAGCGGCACCGTGAGATGGACGGTGACCGTCACGGCCGAGCCCGCTGCCATGCAGTCCGCGGGTTCGCACGTCGTTTCAATGTGGGCGTCCGCCGCCGGGTGCCCGTGGTCGGCGAGCGCCAGCAGCACGGCCTGCTCGGCGGCGGCCCGGCCGGCCCCGGCGTCGGGCTGGGCGACGAAGACCTTGGCGGCCTGGTCCGCGGCTCCGACCACCGCGAAGGAGCCGCCCTGGAGCTGGCCCATGGTGATGATGAAGTAGACCAGCGGCACCATCAGCAGCAGTGACAGGAACGTGAATTCAACGACGGCGCTTCCCCGTTCGGCAACGTCGCCGCTGCTAGGGCTGGATGGCGGCATGCCCCTTCACCTCCAGCACTGCGCGGGGACCGATCAGCCCGATCACGGGCAACGGCGCGCGGACCGTGACTTCGAGGGTCCGGATGCCCTGGTAGGTGGCTTCGCTTGTGGTCACATCGGTGGCAAAGTCCTGGTTCAGCGCGACCCCGATCAGCTGGGCGGTCCGCTCCCGGGCGTCCCCGGAGCCGCGGTCCGCGAGGGTGCCGTATCTCGCGCCTGAAGCGGCGGCGTCGATCAGCGTGTTCCGGACGTGGAGGACAAGGGTGAGCTGGACGATGGCGAGGAAGAACAGCGTCAGCAGTCCACCCACGAGGACAAAGTCCACCACCGCCGAACCCCTTTCGTCAGTTCGGCCCCGGCCGGCGCCGGGCAGGCGCACGGGTTACTGCCCGACCTTGTCCATGGCCTGGTTGAACAGCCCTTCCAGCGCCGGCCCGGCGAGCGCCAGGAGTGCGGCGACCAGGACGGCCGACATGAGGGTGATCATCACCCAGCCGGGCACGTCCCCCCGCTCGCGGTGGTCGCCGTGATCGCCGCCCCGCCGTCCGCGGGCTTCCTCCGACGTGTCAGGTCTGGCCAGCCCAGGCATCAGGCTGATGGTGCAGAGCAACAATGCCATGCGGTTTAGGATCTGTTTCACGGTCTCCCCTTTGGTGGGTGGTGCGGTTGTCCTGGTGCTTCCTTACTGGTTCCTCTGTTGCTACAAACCCATGCTGATGGCGGCCAGGCCGGGAAAGACGGCGAACACGACCGTCAGCGGCAGGACACCGAAGACCACGGGAATCATCATTCCAATTTCCTTTTTGCCTGCCGACTCCATCAGCTCGCGCTTTGCCGTATCGCGGACGTCCTGGGCCTGCGCCCTCAGCACCTCAGCGAGCGGTGTCCCGCGTTCGACGGCCACGATCAGCCCGTCTACGAAGCGGAGCACCGGGCCAAGCTCGGTCCTAGCGGAGAACTCCTGGAGGGCTTCCACGAGTGGTTTCCCCGCCCTGGTCTCCGCCAGGACACGGGTGAAGTCCTTGGACAGCTCTCCCCGGGCGCTGCGGCACACCCGGTCCAGCGCGCCGGTGGCACTTTCTCCCGCGCTGACGGCGAGCGCCATGAGTTCGGCGATGCTGGGGAATTCCGCCATCATGCGCGCTTCGCGCTTCCTGATCCGGGCGCCCAGCAGATAGTCCCGCAACAGAAATCCGCCAGCGGCGCTGCCAATCACCAGCACGACGGCGAGCAGGGGGCTGAACCGTCCGGCCACGCCGAAGAGCACGACTGCCCCGACCGCCGCAACGAAGCCGCCCGCGCCCCAGAGCAGCTGTTCGGCCCGGAAGTCGGCGGGCGTCTTGGCGCTCCCGGCCCTGGCCAGGCGGCGGTTCAAGGCCAGGGACCCGGGATTCAGCCTCCCCAGCCAGGTGACGGCGTCACCGATGACCGGACGCAGGATTCGTTCCAGGGGCCCGAACGGGGTGATGGTGCCCGGCACGGTGCGCAGGAGCCGGGATTCCAGGTTGTGGGACTTCAGCTGCGGGCGGATGCGTTCGACGAACGTGGTCGGCCGCATGAACGGCAGCCTGACCAGCAACAACCAGACTCCGCCGCCAAGGACGACTCCGCAGACAACGGCAGCCGCCGTCAGCCCGGTCATCGAAGGACCCGCTCATCTGCCGGGAGCGCGCCAATGCGCAGCATGATGGCATAGGAGACCAGGGAGACCGCCAGTCCCCCCAGCAGGACGGCGGCCCCGAGGGGAGTGTTGTAGGCAGCCACCGCTTCGGGCCGGCTTGCCAGCAGGACCAGGACCAGCCAGGGGGCGGCCACAGCGAGGCGCGCGGCGTTGACGGTCCAGGACTGCCGGGCCTCCAGCTCGCTCCGGGTGCGGGCACTCTCGCGCAGGAACTCCGCCAGGGTGCCCAGCAGCCGGCCCAGATCCGACCCGCCCACCTCCCTGGTCAGCCGGAGCGCCTCGACGATCCGGTCCGCCACGGGGTCCGCCAGCCGGTCCTTCAGCCGCGTCAGGCAGGGATCGAACTGCCCGCCGGAGCGGTAGTCCGAGCCGAAGTCGCGGAACACGTGTCGGAGCTCTTCGGGACCCTTGTCTCCCAGCTGGATGAGGGCTTCCGGGAGCGAGAGTCCAGCGCGGATCGCCGACCGGAGGTGGTCGACGACGTCGGGCCATAACTGGCGCAGGATGGCGCTCCGCTTCCGGGCGCGCCATTTGACGACGGCCAAGGGCAGCCAGCCGCCAAACAGGCCAAAGCAGCCAGAGATCGGCCAAGACCTGGTCACGGCGAAGAAAACGAGCATCGTGACCGCTCCGACGCCGAGGCAAGTCGCCAGCAAGCCGGCGCCGCTGACCTTCTCAATTCCGGCCGAGCGCAGCAGATCCTCCAGCCGGCTGCCTCGCGCCCTGGAGCTGGCCGCCTTGGGCTGTTCCCAGGCGGACCACCAGATCAGCAGGAGTCCGGCCCCGGCAAGCATGCCGAGCAGCGCCGCCATCAGCCCGCCTCCAGCAGAGCCGCGACGTCGTACCCGGCCCGGGCAAACTTCTCGGCTGCCGGCATCGAGATGGCCCTGGGCTGCAGCCGGCCGTCAGCGAGGGCGAAGACCATCGAGGATTCGATGATCCCGCTTTCCACGCGCCGGCCCAACGACAGGATCTCCGTCACTTCCCGGCGTCCGCTCGCGTGCCGGGCGCAGTGGACCACGAGGTCGATACAGGATGCCACTGTCGGCACCACGAAGGCACTCGAGATGTTCTCGCCAGCCAGCAACGGCAGCGTGCAGATCTTCGTGACTGCGTCGCGGGCCGAGTTGGCGTGGACCGTGCACATGCCTGGTAAGCCCGAGTTCAAAGCGATCAGCATATCCAGGCTCTCAGCCTCCCGGACTTCGCCCACCACCAACCTGTCGGGGCGCATGCGCAACGCCTCCTTGACCAGCCTGCGCATGGGGATTTCGCCTTCGCCCTCCAGATTCGGTTGCCGGCACTGCAGCCCGACGACGTCCCGCAGGGGAAACTGCAGCTCGAAGATCTCCTCGACGGTGATGACGCGTTCGCGGGTTCCAATGCTCGCCGCCAGGCAGTTGAGCATGGTGGTTTTGCCGACTTGACGCTAATGTACCCCCATGAGCAAAGCACGTTCCGCGGTAGCGATCTACGCCCGGATTTCCCAGGACCGAACGGGTGAAGAGTTGGGTGTGAAGCGGCAGTTGCTGGACTGCCGGGCTGAGGCCGAGCGGAGGGGCTGGCATGTGTCGGAGGAGTATGTCGACGATGACGTGTCTGCCTACTCGGGCAAGAAACGTCCCGCTTACGAGCGGATGCTGCTGGATTTGGCAGAGGGACGCCGAGACGGTGTGATCGTCTGGCACATGGACCGGCTGCACCGGCGGCCCATCGAGCTTGAGCGCTTCGTGGACACGTGCACCCGTGCAGGAGTGCGCGACGTCGTGACTCTTTCCGGTGACATCGATCTCGCGAAAGGAGACGGGCTGCTAATGGCTCGTTTGCTGTCGGCTGTCGCTGCCAACGAGTCCGACTCAAAGCGTCGCCGCGGCCAGCGCAAGTCTTTGGAAGTTGCACAAACCGGAACCCCTCACATGGGCGGCCCCCGAGCGTTCGGCTTCCAGAGCGACAAGACAACCCACGAGCCAGCCGAAGCGAATGTTATTCGTGACTTAGCCTCTCGGGCGCTCGCCGGTGAGACGCTCATTTCCATGGCGACTTGGCTGCAGGACAACGACATCCGCACTGTGGGCGGCAAGGAATGGCGCACCAATACCGTGCGCGCTTTCCTCACCAATCCTCGCTATTGGGGAATGCGCGTTCACCAGGGCCAGGTCATCGGCCCGGCAACGTGGGAACCAATCATCACCGCCGAGCAGGGCGAGCGTCTGCAACGGTTACTGCTGGACCCTGCCCGCCGCACAAACCGAAGTGCCCGCAGGTACCTTCTGACCGGGCTGCTAGTCTGCGGCAAGTGCGGGACCCGGCTGAACTCAGCGCCGCGCGGTGAAATACGGCGGTATGGCTGCCGCAAAGGACCCGACTCCCGAGGCTGCGGAGGCGTCTATATTTACGCTCAGATGTTGGAGGAGTTCATTGCCGAGGCCGTCCTTTACCGGCTGGACTCCCCCTTCATGCACGAGGCTCTCACGGACGGCGGCACTGACCAGGAGGAAGCCCGAACGTTGGGTGACGCCATCCAGGCCGACACGAACCGGATGGACGATCTGGCCACGATGTGGGCGGACGGAGAAATCTCCCGCACGGAATGGTCCAAGGCCCGGAACCGGATTCAGGAGCGTTTGGAGCGTAACCGCCGCACCTTCGCACGCCTGACGCACCGCGACGCCGTGGCTGACTACATAGGCCATGGAGAACAGCTACGAGACCAATGGGACGGTCTCAACCTGTCCCGTCAGGTGGCAATCGTCAAAGCCGTCCTGAACCATGTGACGATTCTTCCGGCCAGCACGCCAGGCCGTCACGGGCTGGACCCGGAGCGCGTCGTACCTGAGTGGCGGCAGTAGCGGCCGGGCGGTCCGTCACGTGCTCGGCGCTGACGCGCCGTGCGCGCGTGCGCGGCCCATCCCGGCACCCAGCAGCACGCCTATCTCACGCAGAGCCGCCAAATCCGTAATCTTCTCGGGCACACCTTGTGCCTGACAACTCGCCTGCACCCACGCGGCTATCAGCTCAGGCTCAACCATCACGCGCCCCACTGAGCCCACACCGCAGGAGGACCTGCCCAGTCCTCCACCGAGCCCGAAGACCATTCGGTGCCGGGACCTGCGCCCATGTAATCGCTCGCCTGTGCTATTACCTCCGCCGACGAGCTTCCATGCAGTGCCAGACCCTCCGGCATGAAACCCTGGGCGACGTCGTACCTGTGCAGCCCAAACACTCGGGAACCCGGATCTACGAATGTCTTGGACACGTACTTGGACAGGTACCCGGCGGCGTGCCGCGCCTCGGATAGCGCGTTAGATCCCACGCCCAGCCCGCCGAGCAGCTTGATATGGACGAACCCCCGCCCCCAGGCTTGAACTATCTGCTGGCGACGAATGAAGCGTCCGACAGCAAAGTGCACATGCAGGCCGTGGCCTGTCTTGTGCCACTCAGGAACCCACACGTAGGGAAACGGGTCACCACCCATAGTGGCCCTGAGGTCACGGAAGAAATCAGCGACGTGCAGGCGGAGTTGCTTCGGGTCATGGCAGCCGGCGCCGGCGTAGGTGAGCGTGCCCAGGCGATTTAGCCGGTTGGCTGCGCAATACCGCCGAAGCTTCGCGCGTGCACGACGACCGGCCTCAGCCGCTGCCCGCTCGGGATCAGCCGCAGACCCTTTCGCCACGTAAGTTCGGAGCGGCTTCTGGGAACTGACGAAGCATCCACCGCCCTCACCCGCTTCCGGATACAACGTGAACGACCATCCGGCCGCAGGCAAAATAGGCGGCTCTAACAAGTGCGAGACAGGAGCAGTAGGCATTGGGACCCCAGGAACGAAACCGACAAGGAATCGCTGAAGTCCCGCCAAATGCGAATTGAGAGGATCGAGCAAAGACAGGGGCTTCAGCATCCGGTCTCGCTCCGGATGGGCCCTCTCTGTCTGAACCATGAGCATTCACTGTTAAGGACGCGGGCCTACCACGCTGCTCAGCCTCTCAGGAAGGCCACCTGCATTGAATATATGTCCGGCCCTGAGTTGGTCCTGCCGGGTGCTACGAGCCCCATCCTTGCACATGAATTACATGCGTGTCACTACCCCACGGACGGCAATCTGGGAGGCGTAACCGACCTACGAGTTATGTTGCTATTTCAAGTCAAGGGTGCGGCGGGCGCTTCGCACCCGCCCGCACCGCTTCAACAGCGTCTCGTGCGATCACATACTCGGAGGATCAACCGAATACATGAACGTAGTTCTGTGATCGCGTGAGTTGCTTCTGTGATATTTGCCATCGCTGGCCATCGAAATATCCACAAAAAGGTTTTCGCCGACCATTGCCTCAGTAATTACCAGGTCGAAACTAACGTCTGTACCGTCCACGGCTGGTCCAGCTGGCCCACCAGGGATCGTCTCAACGTCCCACCGAAGCTCACGCCCCTGCGGGTCCCATCCCCTCATATCGAAGGTGACAACGTCCCCTACTTTCAGCCGTAACTCCGTCCGGTAAATCTGAATCTCACCCGGAGACATCTCGGGTTCATTCCCAAAGGAATCCCGAACCCACTCGATCACCGGATAATGCTTTGCATCCGGGGACCGCGTTGACAGGAACGTTGTTACAGAAGTCCTAATCGTTCCTGCGATGCCCTCAAGAAGTGCGCGTTCATGATGCAATAGCTCTCGACTGTGTGCCGGGGCGTTTCGGAAGTCCTCCACTTTGTCGGCCAGAACGGAAAACTCCTTCTTTTCGCCGAGAGCAGTCGAAAAGTCTTGCCAATTCTTGTCTATGATTTTTCTGAGTTGGTAGAAGTGAGTATACGAAAGCAGCGAAACGGGAACTTTTGCCGGGGCTCTGCGCTTCGACTCCTCCAGCTGGCGATGCTCCAGCGCCTGTAATTCCTCGGGCGTATAACACTTCTCCAACCACTGATGCCCGTGCTTCACGCTCATAACAGCGTCGAGAAGATGGCGAAGGTCATTCTCTATGACCGAGATCGCGGCGGTAGGTTCCATGCAGGTCAACATAGCAGCCATGCCTAAGTCGAAAGAGCAACCCGGTGTATTAGCGACTTGTCGGCTTGCCGGCCTGGGTTGCGCCGGAGACCAGAATGTTCAGCCCGCTGGCCACAGCCGCGCCGAGGAACCGGGCTGCCTGGGGCGTCAGCGTGCCAAGTTCCACAAGGTGTTCCAGGCGGCTGGCCTTCACCACGAACTTGCGGATGTTGATGGCCCAGTGGCGCCGCGTCACGTCTGGAATCACGACGTGCAGGCGGGATCCGTATGTTATCTAGCCCTAAGCCTGTTAGATGCCTGGAATTCAAGGTATTGGCTGTCAGCTACTGTCAGCCATTGGAACAGCGCCAGCAGAGAGTCGGGTTCGAATCTTGGACAGGCAAGCAGAGTTGCTTTTCCCTTCCCCACCGCCCAGACGTCGTTGCCAAATATTGGCTCTGGGGCCAGAGTCAAAACACTCGACCCGGACAGGGGCCGTGAAACAGGGAAACCCGCTCGGAACATACGCGGCTGGAACCGCCCGGCGGGGCACGAGGGTGCCCGGACCTCATATGCATCAGACGAACGCCGTTCTGGCAATTTCAACGCAGCTGCCACTTCCGCGGCATGAGGGGCCAGGTCGTCAAACTTTCGTTTGAGCTACCCCGAGTAGGACCGCGTCTTTCCACCCGAGAAGAATGTGTCCAGATGGCGACGTGCTTCTGGTGTCGCATAAACTGGCGGATAGGACGAGTTGGTACGTGTTGTCCACATAGTTGGTACTGCCGTTCCGGGGACCTGGTACCGGCCGGGGCGGCTGCTTGGCCAGCCCGGCCGGTATTCGTGGTCGCCGCGGGTCCGGTGGGGCTTATTCCCAGTAGCCGGTGGTTGCTTTGGCTTCCTGGTTGCGTAGCCGTCGCATGTCGATCTCGCCGAGGTTGAGTGTGCGGGACTGGTTGGCGAGCCGGTTCACGGTGGAGTCGGCGGCCACCTTGTCGGGCAGGGCTTCCACCCAGTAGGCGGGGCCGGATTGGCTGACGATGATAGTCGGCAGCCGGTGGTCGCGGTTGGCTAGGATCGAGAAGAGGTCGCTGGCGGCATTCGGGTCGATTCCCACGGTAAGGAAATCATCGATGATGAGCAGGTCAACGTCGCTGAGCTTGTTGAGCATGGTTTGGTGGCCGATTCCGTCCCCGCGTGCGATGACCAGGCGGCGTGCCAATTCATCCATCCGCGTGTAGTGAACGGTGTGCTCGTTGTGGCAGGCGGCGACGCCGACCGCGCAGGCCAGGTAGGTTTTGCCTCCTCCGGTTGGGGAGATGATCAGCAGGTTCGTCGGATCGGCTCTCCAGTCGTGGTTGGCGTAGCGTTTCATCCTTACCGGGGTGATGCCGCGCCCGGGCGGGTAGGCGATTTCAGCGACCGTGGCCTCCGGGAGCGGGAACCCTGCCTGCCTGATGAGTTTCTCAATCCTGCTGGAGCGGCGTAGTTCCAGGGCCTCGTCAACGGCGGTGAGGAACAGTTCCTCCGGGGTGGCATCGTCGTTCGCTTCGTCCTTGATGAGTTCTTCAAACCGGGTCGCGACGTGCGTGATGCGCAGGGCTCTGAATTTCTCGTGGTCAACACTGGTAAACACTTCCCGGATCACCGACGTTCCTGGTAGTAGTCGGCGCCGCGCACCATGACGCCGGGCAGGTCCACCGCCCCGGGAGTGCTCTTCTGGTTGGAGGCCGCCGCAACCAGCGGCCGGGTGCGTTGGTTGTCGCCGGTGATGGTCGCCATGATGCGTTTGAGCGTGGTGTAGGTCGGGTAGCCGCGCTGGTTGATGATTTCCTGGCAGGCTGCCTCCAGCCGCTGCTTGTTGCTCTTGCCCAGGGTCAGCAGGATGTTCTGGCAGTCCAGGTAGGCTTGCGCCTCAATGACGGAGCGGTCCAGGATCATCTCGATCACCGCCGTGGTCGCCGGCCCGAAGCTCCTGGCACGGTGCACGAACCACTGCCGTGACCACAGCCCGTCGATGTCCTGGTGCTGTTTCGGCGCGTGCTCTGCGCGAGTGGAGTATTGACCCTTCCGTCCGGCTTTGCGTGGATGCTCACACACGAGAGTCTCGCCATCGAAAATGGTGACCGTGACGGAGGTCAGGCGCACCCGCAGAATCTTACCGGCCAGCGTGTAGGGCACCGAGTAGTGCTGGGACTCGGCGGTGACGTGGTAGTTCCGGCCGACTTTCAGCTGCTTCCACGCCACCGTATCGAACCTCTCAGCCGGCAGCGGCTGCAGCAGCCCGGCTTCCTCCGCCAGGAACCGCTCATACCTGGTCGTGCCGTCGGCACGGCGCATCTGGTGGTTGATCTCCACCATCCGCTCTTCAATCGCGGCGTTCAACTCCGCGAAGGTGGTCCAAAGTTCTTCGGCAAGGTAGCCGATCACGCGCTTGTTGATGGTGTTCACCGCCGATTCCACCGCTGCCTTGTCGCGGGGCTTCCGGACCCTGGCCGGCACTACGGCAGTAGAATAGTGATCGGCGAGATCCTGATACCGGGCGTGGACAACTCTGGCACTGTCGCCCTTGACGGACCGGTGGGTGGCCGTGGAAGCGTTGTCCGGGACGATGATCTGGGTGGCACCGCCGGCGAATTCAAAGGCCTGCACATGTGCGCTGATCCAGGCCTCCTGCTTCATGTCGGCAAAGGCCCGGCAGAACACGAGCCCCGAAAAAGGCAGGACGGCAACAAACAGGTAAGCCTTACGGACTTCACCGGTGACCGAATCCGTCACCGGCAGAGTGTCCCCGGCCCAGTCCACCAGCAGTGCCCGGCCCGGCTCGTGGTGCAGCGTCGCGACGACATCATGGGTGGCCACGAACTCCGTGAACAGCTGGCAGTACCGCGAGTACCCGTACTTCCTGCCCTGCCCCGACGGTAGCCCCACATATATCCGCCACGCCTGCTGCAACGTGAAATGCTTGTTGCTCTTCATCGACTTCAACGCCTGCGCGAAGTCAGGCTGGTCAAAGGCTCCCGACACATTCCGGCGCCCATCAGGGAACAACTCCGCCCACTGGGCCTCACCCATTGAGGCAGCCTGCGCGGCCGTCAAGCCTCTGGCCGCCACGGTCTTCTTCACCACCGAAATATCCCGGCGTGAACACCCCACGATGCCCACGATCTCGTCGTAGCTGCGGCCCTCAAACACCAAAGCCATAATTGCCTTGTAGCTCGCCATCGATGCTTCCTCCATCAGGAATCAGCAACACCCAATGTGTCGCCGTTTCGCAGAGGAACACGCGAAAACGACCGCAGTACCAACTACAGGGAAAAGCAGTACCAACTACGTGGACTGCCCGTACCAACTCCGGCTATCCGCCAATAAACGGTGACCGTATCGAATAGGAGACGATAGCCAAGGTGTTTGGCGTCCGTACCGAGCATCTCTCATCAAGATATCGGAGCGTCAACTCCTTCCGCGCCGCTGCCATGGAACAGTCGGCCCAACTCGGACATTTGTTGCGCCCCGAAGCCTCCCAACTAGCGCTCACAGCACTCAGCCACCGGTGCTGGAGGGAGAAGCCCAACCCTGTTTTGCTTCAGTCATGCTCCGAAGACTTCATTGTCAGAAGAAGAAGAAGACTACCCCGCGAACCGTGAGGTAATCCTGTCCACGCCGTTCACCGATAGGCTCCTGCTATGACTAATGGGGGACCTCAGAATAACTTGTCGAACATCGACCAATGGGTATCGACTGTGCCAAAACAGCGGCACAGTCTCACAAGAGCGATGGCCCGCGCGGCCCACAGAACCGCAGACGACCTGACCAAGACCACGTTTTACGGGCTCGATTTAGGGGAAGAGGCAATCACGGATCTAACCCTCTTAGCTTTGCGGAAAGCCGTACCGAATCTCCGCGTTACGCCAACGACTAAAGCCAAGGAAGGACGTAGCGGCGTTGACTGGGAGTTCTGGGTCGAGGGCGATCGCCAATGGTTCTCGTTCATGGTCCAGGCTAAGAAGGCAAAGTCCGACAATGGCGTTAGCTATGATGTCGGATATTTGAGCGGCAAACAAAAAAGGTCGCAGATTGAAATGCTCCTTGCGACATCGGCTCAGCGGGGTATGCGTGCCGTTTACACCATGTACAACGAGCCAGGTTTGAGCCCGAACTACGTGCGTCAGGCTTGTCAGGCGAACCATCTCCCCGACGGCGTCGATGGCGTTACCGCGGTCTCCGCAACCACGATGTTCCGTAGTTACATTAGAAACGGCTTCCGGCACGTTCCAGTGGATCTCGCGGCGCGACACTCAATCCCTTGGTCTTGTCTGGCGGCATGCCCCTCGGCTACAACGTGTGCTGACCGACGTCCAGCGTTTCCCAGGGGTGCTAGACAATTAGGCTTCCTTGAGGGCACACGCGAAGACGACCCTGCAGTAATTGCAGCCAGAGCCGTGAGCGAAACTGAACGACGCCTAGATTCGATCCTCTTCCCACGGGCTGAAGATCTCCCCGTTTACATTGGTGTAAAAAGCGAGCCCCCGAACTATCTGCCGCGACTAGGTGAAGGGACTCAAGAACCTGTGGTCTATCCGGCCGACGATTTTCCGGCACCGCGCTATGTGGTGGCTCTGTGGCAGGTGCGGGACGACCGGCCTGCGGAACCAACGCCTCATGACTAACTTCTGGGGCCGAAATGTCGCTTGGGCTGGCGGGATTTGTCAATAGGCAACACTAGGGCCGCCGCAAGGATCATTGTCCGCCCCCGGCTTATCCCTGAAGCGAACAAAGTTGTCATGCAGGTGCTGGGACCGAAGGCTTGGCGATCGAGAAATGAGGCGGGCAGCGTTGGAGATTCTAGCGCTGTGGGCGGTCGGCCGCTCTCCGAGGGACTTGGCCAGGATCAGAATTATTTGTTGGTCGGCACGCGAAGGGAGACGGGAACCATGGCGGAATCCTCAGACGCATTCGGAGGTCGTTCCAGGGAAGAGTACGAGCAGCGGCTGATGGCAAAGCTGCAGCCCGCGGCTATCCGCTCGGCACTAGCGTTTGCCGGGCTCTATCAAATGACGCACGAGATGCTCAAGCAGGCCATTCTGGAGAGAGTCCGGGATTTTTACTGCATAGGCTTCGATCAGGCCGGGTTCAAATTCGACGAGAGGGGATATACGGAGGACGTCATCGACGCGGCGCGTGCTGAAGGTTGGATTAGTAACAACAAACAAAAGTTTGATGCGTCCGCGGCGTGGCTGGTCCGTGCGGATGCCATCACGGCGGTGCAGGCCAAACGCCTTCAAGGCATTTACAACCATCGCCATGAACTAACCCATAATCTGGCGAGCTTTATCATTGACCCCGATCGAAGCCTCGACCCGCAGATGTTTGTAGACGCAGTGACGATCCTTCATGACGTCCATCGCTTCTGGGTAAGCGTTGAGAGGGATATCGGGATGTTCGAGCACTTGGGCGATGTCGCGCTGGAGGACATCACCCCGGCTGCCCTAGTGCTACTCCAGCAGTGCATCAACGCCTACGTCGAGGACTTACAGACCCAGGAGGCATAACATTCATCCATCAATTTCGCGGTCAATGACTTTCCTAGAAGCATCCAGAACGCTGTTGTTCCAGCGTCGGCCTATTGGGTCGGTCGGACTCCGAGCCGTTCCTTGAAAATTGGGGAACCGGCACAGCGCAGGGCCCCTTTCTTTCTGCTAGGTTTCATCCCTCGTGCACGACGCATTCCGCGCGGCTTAGAAATCCCATCGCCGGGTGTCTGCGTAGTTCGTCGATGCCATCCGCGGAGCCCAGCACTAGTAGTCCTACGGGCAGGCCTCGGCGCACGAGGTGTTGGAAGGCTGCGACCAGTACGGGTACTCCCGGAGTAAGCGGCGCGACGACGTCACGGAGGATGAGGAATCCGGTTTCCTGGAGCGGGCCGCGGGTGCCTCCGATCTGGTCTGCGGTGAGTTCGTACAGAGGCCAGCAGGCGGCGGTGACTGCATGACGTGCGATCTCTATGACCTCGGTGATGGCAGTCGAGTCCCGACACGGTGCCAAAGTCAGCAAGGCGGGTGCCCCGGGGCCATCTGCAAGCGACTCCGTCAGTTCCTCGCCCCATTCGGCTAAGTTCATGCTCATCACCCTAGTTGAGTCGACCCGGGCAGCAGCGGGCATAATCTCCAGACAACAAGAGACCAAGAAGCCACGCCGGACTGGCAGCCGAGCTGTGATCTGAGGGACCATCTTTCGCAGTCGACACGCGCAATCCTCGCTGTGCGAAGTAGCCGCAGGCCAGATCGTCCGGTTCGGAGATATCGGGGGAGAGAGCCATAGCAGGCATTGGCCCACAGGTGTGGCGACTGAGGGCTTCGGCGAAAGTTGGCGTTGCGGGCTGCGTAGCAATTGAGCTTTGTGGTGCAGCCGTCGGCGTTCATATGGCGGTTCGCTGGTTGTGGTCTCGGTTCCCGATGTCGGCGATTGTGCGTGGATCGGCCGCAGGTCATCTGTCGTATCGCCGGTGAGGTTGTTTACATCGCGATCATAGTCCGCGTCGACCGTGGCCCGGATGCGAACGATGTCGTCCCTGGTCAGGATAGTTTTTTCTTGGTTGCGCCTTCCTCGCTTTAGGCGAATCCGCCTTGTTCGAGCGCGCGCAAGGCGTCCAGGACAGGGCCGGTGCCATCGAGGGCGAGAACGTCCACGGGCCGTGCCCCTCCAAGGAATGGTTCGGACCCCTGAAGCCACAGTAGGGCAGCCTCCGGTGTCATCAGCTCGAGAATCCGGTTCACCAGCGGATGGTCATCCCGGCCGAGGACAGTATTCACGATGACTTCGAGGTCATCCATGGCGGTCATAGCAACCAGCCTAGGCCCTGATTGCCGCTTCAATACGTGGGCTCTGCCAGCGGGACGCAGGCCAGGTAATTCCTCACGCCTCCGGGCATTAGCGGGCATCGCGAATGCCCGGAGGGCGACGGGCCCTCCACCGAAGCGGGAAGCCGGGGCAGGAACAACCAGAACGCGGCGGGAGGATCACCGGGGCTTCATTGCGGCTAACCCTGTCACAGGACGGTCTGTGCCTTCGGCAAGCTCGCTCATTTTTGCCAACACGGGATCTTTCGTGTGTAGCTTGCAACTGGGCATGAGCCAGGAATCGTCCTTCACCCAGCGAAGAGCCCCCGGCGCCTACTCCGACTTTGGAGTGACGGGAATTGGGATTTCCAGGAAATGCGCCCGATCATCGGACGTGTTTCCCATCCGGAGATCTGTGGTTGGGTCTAAGTCGTCCGGGATGTAACTCAAAAACAGCGTCAGGTCCCGAACGGACACCACTTGGTTCAGATCGAGTAGAACTGAGACTGCCATAGAAATGCCTTTCGTTTTCTGGGCTGTGATCCGTCTCGCATGTAGCACTAGTGCGACAGACAAACATGTTTCATTCTAGTGCCATGGGATGTGCCTACTCGACCTTCACAGACCCCACCTGCCCGGCTAGAAGCTTGGCAGGACCGCCGCAAGCAGGTTGGAGCGCGAATCCGCGAGATTCGCATAGCACAGGATCTCAGCCAGGAAGCGTTGGGTCTGGAAGCCGGGTTGCACAGGAGCATGATCATCGGGATTGAATGGGGACGAAAGAGTGTCGCCTACGAACGTCTCTGGGACATTGCTGACGTTCTGGGAGTAGACATCCTTGACCTGTTCACGAAGCCTTCCAACGCGCCGGCGGTTGAATCTCACCGCCGCGGGAGTGCAAGAAGCAGCACGAGAGCTAGGCTGTCCGCTGGTCCTCTTCCGAAGTAACGTGCCGTCACCTACTTCCCGGTTCCCGACGCATGGGGAATTGATCGCTTGACCGCGGCATTCAGTGATCGCTTGGTGTCGCGCACGTGCCCATATGGGGATCGGAATACGGGCGTATGGCCGACTCCGTTACATCGAGTCAATGCTATAAAGAGGATGAGCTGAGCGTAGGGTCACCTGTGGGCTCAGGCCTGCGTACGCAACCGCTACTTGGTCTCGGACGCAGGCGGAACCGTGCGATCGTCGTCCACTTTCCAGATACCGACGCCCACGCTCTTCATCGCCTCTGGGAGCCTTGCGATGATATCGGCCATTGCGGACGAGAGTGCATCGTGACCAGCCCGTGACTCCGCCACTAGGTCGTCAACCGTTGGGGGAACATGACCGGGTGAAGATCCCAAGCTAAGCGACATCGTTCCGCGGCCTTCATCCATCCAAGGGTTTTTAGTCAAAGCACCACCTTCGATGCTCTGGGGTCGCCAACGGTGATAGCCAATATCTCGACGTGAAGTGAGTGCCGCCCAGGCAGGACTTTTAACGAGATGGACCAGCGGATCAACGAGTGACTTCACAGGCAGCGCCGCGGTGGCTGACGCGGCTCGCAACAGCGCCTTCACAGTACCGTCGTTCAGAGAAAGGTTAGAGTACCTTCCTATATCAAACGGCTCGGGCGGCCCCTCCCACTTGAACGCCTTATCCAGATGAGTCGACAAGCTGTGTGCTCGTACAACTCGTGCCACTACGTTGGCGACCGCGTGACCGGTGCTAATCGACCAGAGCCCAGAGGATTCAGCCAAGGCGCGGCCGGCTATACCCCGCCTATTCTCTTGGCCGTGCTCAGACTCGATGTCGTGCCAGACTTCCGCGTCCCGGACGGCGGTGAGCGCTAGCCCAAGTTGTTCCCCGGCTGCCGCAGCGCGTCCGAGTAACTCCGCCATGTACCCGAGGGGCATTCCCGCCAGAATGCCGTGAACCTCGGCGAGCTGAGCCACGGCGGCCAAGTTCTGCCATTTCAGGGACACTTGGAACAGACCGCTATCAGCTTCGTCGATCGGCTTCCCGCCATCCGGGAAGAAGCTACCGAGCACCGCGCCGACCGCTACAGACTCATGTGAGGTGTTTTCCATAGGAACACTCTCGCGCATCTAGAGCGCCATACTGGGTCGCTCTGGTCCATACCGGCGCTTGGTGCCAACCAACTCACCCCCAACTGGGTCCAAAATGTCCGCTCTGGCGTCGTTTTCTCAGGCCCTAATGCCGCCCTTGATGCCCGCTAGCCGATCGTTCTCCGGAACGTTCTGAGGAGCTGAGTCCAACTACGAGGGCAGTTCCTGGCAGCTAGACGCGACTGCAGATGCGCCTTCCCAGCCGGAAGCCTGGGCTAGAGTCGAGAGCATGAGCGGCAAGAGTGCGAAGCTTCAACGCAGGCAGAATAGGGCATTGGCTGTCACCGACTGGTCGAACCTGGACGTCCGTATGTTTCGGGACGATGTTGACTGGCTCGCATCGCTCGGGGAGGCAAGCCAGATCGATAAGCGCTGGCAGGGCATCATTGGCCTGGCACTCACGCCGCATATGGCGCGCGTTGTCCATGAGGGCATGGCTCTGCTGCAAACGCGCCGGCCGGCTCATGTCAGAGCGATCAAGCTGGAATTCGCGGCCGAAATCGAAGCTTCTAGGCACTCGGTAAAGCTGCTTGATGACACGAAAAAGCTATACGACGGAGTTGTTCAGGACTTCGAACGAATCGACGAACAACACTCCCAGGCATGGGCGTTCGTCCCTGACTATGCACTCGGCGTCCGCGACGGGCGCATTTTCACGACCAGCCGTGCGGCTGAGTTTCAACGGTCGGGCAGGTTTAGTGAGCGGACCACAGGCCCGAACGGTTATTCCAACAGGTTCGGCTTCGACATCGGGAAGGCAGCAGCATCGATTCTCCGGCAATTCGGCTACGCACCGAATTTTTTGGCATTGCCTGTCCAACAATGGGGCACTGCGCCAACCATCAACACACTCGACCGATCGGACTACTACGAGACGCGTTTCGATCCTAGCTTCCCGCCAGCGCTTAGCGACATTTTGTGCCTGATCGAGGGATCCATCAATAGCGGTTTGCACATCTTCAAGCGCATCGAGGGGCCTTTCGCGAGTCCGGTTTTCCGGGTCTTGTTTGTCACGGTCTCCCATGCCCTCAGTGCACTGGACGAAGTGCGCGCCAGATACCCAGACATCACCGAAACACCGGGGATGTCTGGGGTCAGTGACGTCATAGACTTACCTGAGGCCGTCCGTATCCGTACGTTGCGGAAGTTGCGCAACCGGTGCATGCATTACGTCATACCCGCGAACCTGGCCGAGCTAGATGAACGCCTGCCCATGTATGGTCTTGTCGAGGCGACGTCACCCGGGCTCAGCTATGAAACCGTCAATGCAGATGTATTGCTTGTACTGGCTTCCCTGTCCGATGCCTTGCACAACTGGAGGCAAGACTAGCGGGTTCCGTTCACTCGAGATACGGGGGTGGGTGCACCGGGTCTAAGCCGAACGCTCCGTAACCGGTCGGGCGCCTCGCCGACATAGCGTGCTCTTCCAGTTGGAGTTCCTCTCACTCGGAAATCTCGTCTGCTAGGGTAAATCATCGCGCTCATGTCGCCCAGAATCCTCCAATTTTTCATACGGGGCAGCCTCTGTGGCGTGCAGGACCCACGAAAATGACCCCTATCGACTCGCCGCTGACTCCGTGCCAATCCCCATGGTTTCGCGCAGCACTCGAACGGCTGCGCGTCGGGCGGGAATCTGATGCGAGCGTCGTTACCCCCAGCCACTGACCCGCTGGGGGTAACGACGCTCGCATCTGTCCAAACAGGGTTCTCCCAGAACAAGTCCCCCTCACCCCGGGCTACGATCTTCCTGAGGGCGATGTCCGGGTCGATGTGTCCGGAGCAAATCGTCGACATGTTGCCGATCTTTCCGTCTGCTGTACATTCGCTGCTGCTCCTGGCGGGCGGGCGTGGGCAGCTTGCCGAACTCCGGTCGGCGGGACCAATGGCACTCAGCGACGAGCACGGCTAACCAAGTCATGCATCCGAACCGCAAGCGTGGAGACACAAGCTATTTGACAGGATCGCGAGTGAGACGCTCTCTAATTTGCGTCGGGAGAAGGCCGCCCTCCCATAGGATCCCAGCGATCTCATTTCGTTGGGCATCGTCATCTTGATCAGTCGCGAACGTCCTGATTTTTGCCCAAGCTTTCTTGGTTTCGATTGCGATCTCTCTGATGATTTCTGGAACCACTAGATAAACGTTCCTGTTAGCGCCCGCGACGGCTTCGGGCCGCACCACGCCTTTCGGACTGATGATGACACTGATGCTCTGTTCTGGATATTGCTCCAGTCCCTCGTCGTCGGCCAGCATGTCCAACTGAGTGTTGGTCTGACGGACATAGGTCGGATTGATGGTGCCACCATCGAGCTGCTCGCTCTTCGCTTCCATCGCCATCCACAGCTCCGGCAACAGCCAAACGCTGTCCGCTCGTGCATCACCTTCCGGCTTGAAAGCCCGCGCACCCAAAAACATCCCGAGGGCAGTGAGTCCGCGCTCGTAAATCTTCGAGTTTGTCTGCCCAACATCGGCCAGCATCTGTGTCAGCTCACTCTGCAACTTCGTTGGACGGATCCCCGAGGCCGCCTTCCCATGAATAGCAGCCACAGCCTGTTTGTCCCATTCCTCCAACGTCGGAGTGGAAGACTTGACACGCTGGATTTCCTTGAGCCAAGTAGTGCCGAACGACGAGTTGTGCGCGAGCCCCAAATACTCCTGGGATTTTTTGCTTGTTGGCGCGCCGTCTTCGGCCGCCAAGGCCAACCAAGAGTGAGCCAAATAGGCCCAGAGAGATCGATATGGCGTCAGCTGATTCCCATTCAATTGTGCGTGAACCTCCATGGCGAGCTGTCCGGCAGCCGCCCACTGCTCGGTCCATGCCTCGCGCCAAGCCCGAACTTCCTTCGCCGCTGAAGCAGCAAGTTCAGCGGACTCGGCATAGGGTTTCACTTCGGAATCTTCGCGCCACTCAATAATTTGAGGTTCCGCCTGAGCTGTCCACTTCTTATCCTGCTTCAAAGCACTACGCGTGAGTGCCACCAATTGCGGTTCGGTGACATGTTCGCTCGTGTTTAGGCCAAATTGAATTTCGGCTTGCATCTCCCTCGGCATAGATTCGATGTTCTCATCGCGTGACAGGAACCGGACCAAAGACTCGTCCTGTACAACGACAACTGAATAGTCTTGTGGACCTCGTGTGCATCGACCTAGGCCCTGAACCACGCGGGTCCGTAGCCGCTCCTGAAGGACACTTCTAGCTCGAAGCTTCGATTCGAAGAATCTGTCCTGAAGATGGCTGGCGCCAGGCAGTCCGTGAATCAGCATCATCCGGCAGATTTCGTCGGCAAGATCCATGCCGTCATATCTGTTTGCGGCTAGGAGGGTCCCCACTTTAGCCTCGGAAAAGTCATTGAACTGACGGTTGCTGACGCGGTAAATCTCATCTTCAGGGACATGCAGAACCGTTGCGATTTGCTCGGTGGTCTTGCCGTTTTGGCTCAAGACAAGACGTTTGTCGGCCAGATTGAACAGCTGCTCAGTAAGGCTCAGGCCGTCCGCAGGACCAACGCCTGGTAGCTGCGCGGCTTCAGCCAGACTGGGGAAAACGAAAAAACGCCGACCACTTCCTGTCTTTTCCCAGGCCGCTGGAACTCCGATCTTGGCAATTACGGATCGCCCGAAAGCGCGCTCCAGTTCACCACCTGCCCCAATCGTTGCCGATAGGTAGATCCGCTGTGAAGGGTTGGTGAAGGCTCCATGTTCGAACGTGGGCGGGATCATCGGACGGATGTACCACCGCGACTTGTCAACGTAGAACAGGCAAGAGGAGAGATGAGGTAAGACGCGCTGGACCGACCACTTCAGGTCCTTCGCTTCGACGATGGCGTCCTTCAGGACTTGGGCTAGTGCCGTTTTGTTTTTCGCGACGACTGCCAAGGGCAGCATCCTCACCTCAGGTTCGGATGCCTCGCTGGCGTCGCCGTCTGATATGCGCGCTATCAACAGGGGATCCAGGTCTTCCGCCAGAGTGTCGAATACCTGCTGGTAGGCAGAGAGCTTCTTCGGAATCTGAAGGGCCCAAGACTCTGCAACATAACCCTCGGCTGCATGTGCATCATCGAAGACGATAGATTGCGCGTCGGACAGTTTGGAGTATGCGCTGAAGATCTGGCTGTATGTTGTCACAGCTGTCGCTTGGCCGCGGGTGTAAGCATTTAGGTCAACTTCGTCCCACTGACTGCTCATACCCATCAGCAGGACTGTCTCTAGGCCTTGCGCCTGGGCCGAGGCATGAACTTGTTCGGCCAATTGCTGTGTTGGGCACGCGAACACGGCCCGATGCGATAATGATCGGCGCCGCCACTCTGAAATGAGCAGACCCATAAGGGTCTTTCCAGAACCTGTGGGCAGTTCCAATGCAACATCCGGACTGTTTCTGTGCTCTTCGAAGTAGGTGCGCAGTTGGTCTGCCTGATGTGCCCAAAGCGCCGGTACACGGGTCGGGGTTTTGGGCAGAGAACCGAAAAGCTCCTCCGGATTAGCGGGCGCACGAAGGGGCCGCTTCCTCGTTGGAAATGAAACTTCTTCGTATCCCGTATTGGTCATATCTATACCCCCACCTTATGAATGATTGTCCGGCTGACTATACCGTTGGGCGCGACTGGGAGCCGGGGCGAAATAATCTCTGACATCGGAGCCCCAGGTTTTAGCCACGACAATTTGACTTCGTCGTCCCGTCGTACTTCCACGATGGCATTGAAGTGCCATGCCGGCGCGCGGAAACTGTGCCGGTCAATCGGGTACGTCCAGACTCGACATCAGTTGTAGCAAATGCCTCAAGTGGGAACTCGGCGGCGTCTCGCGTCATCGGGACTTAGCGTGCGTGGGCTCCGACCACGTTGACACCCAGGCGAAGACCAGTTGGCGGGTGTTGCAGGTGAGCAACCTCCAAGCAAGAGGATTGCAAACGAAATCTGCCACGGAAAATCTGAAAAGCCTGTGCCCGAACAGGCCGACAAAATAACATGGCTTCCGCGCCGTGGAGCCCTGCCGTTTCTGCGAGGACCCTTCCCTCACTAGGTGACTTGCTCAAAATCCTGTGGGAGGCTTCGGCGAGACGCCCGGCCTGGTGCGTCGTTGACACATCAGACGGGCGAGGTAGTCTTCATCTGAGTCGCCACACCTTTCAAACGCTTCTCGGTTTCGCCGAGTTTGAAAGGACACACTTGTTTCAGTTACAGCCAACCCGGAATCAAACCCATGTCGGTTCGCTTCCCTCAAGAAACCGTCCGGGCTTCCACTCGACCCGTTCCCCAGCGCCGGACCTACCGAAGGCCCGCCCAGAGGCCGAGGACTCTCGCAGTGCTCTGACATACACCCGAGTTGGGTCCCTGTCTGTCCTCACTTTGCTGGGCGTGCACCTGTGATCGCGAAGCCCAAGTACACACTTAGCCGGGCCCTCCTCGGTGACGGGGTAACAGAACGTTTCGTTATCGTTGACGAGAACGACGCTTTACATGTGGCATCGTCTTGGCTCCAATTCCTAGCCGAGACCGGCCGGTCACCGAACACAATCAGGCACTATGTGAGGTGTGTCAAGGATGTGAGACAGTCGGGTGGTTTCTTGTCAGTTAGGCAGCCACGGTTTGCGGCTGGTTTTTTGTCTTGAAATTGGCCATCGCGGTGGCCGGCGGCA
>NZ_JBVAYV010000024.1:0-62234 GCF_055412805.1 Pseudarthrobacter kochi | reverse complement strand
CAGCGGTCGGGTCATCGCGGGGCGGCGGGCGGCCAATCCTTCGGAGCCGTCACGAGATGAGTCGTCCGGCCACAGCAACAAAGCCATACCCGCCTCCCCCGGGTAGCCACGGCCCTACAACGGCCACGGAACCACCCGTCAACACCATGAGGACAGCAACGTCATCACGCCCAGCAGGCCCAGGCTGGCCGTGGGCACCTCCCCCGGACCGGCGCCCCGCGCGAGGGTCCGCGGCAGAACGCCGTCGGACGCCAGGCTTGCCCCCAGCCTGCTGGCGCCGGCGACAAAGGTGTTGACCGGACCGAAGGTCAGCACCGCGGCGGCGACGGCGGTCAGCGGCGCCGCGAGTCCGCCCAGTCCCTTTTCGAGCAGCTCCGCGATCGGCACCTCGCTGCCCGGAAGTGCGGGGCCCAGCACGGCGACCGACGCCGAGGTAGACCACACCGACCACGACGAGGGTGAGCCAGGTGGCCTGTTTGAGGTCACGTTCCGGGTGGCGGAACTCCCCGGCGATATGCGTGACCGCCTCCCAGCCGGCGAAGCAGAAGAAGAGCAGGCTGGCCACGCCGCCCACGGCCCAGTAGCCGTGCGGCGCGAACGGCTCGAAGTTCTCCGCCCGTCCAAACGGTGCAGCCAGGGCGACGGCCAGTGCCAGCAGTCCGCCGAGCAGCACCATCAGCACCAGCTGGATGCCGCTGGACATCCGGATCCCGACGGCGTTGCTCGCGAAAGCGGCGGCCAGCAGCACTGCAGCGGCCACCAACGCCGTCCCGCGCCCGCCGCCCAGCGTGGGCGATGTAGTTGCCGCCGATCACGGCTGTCGCCGGGGAACCGAAGGGAATGGCGAAGTAGAAGAGGTAGCCGGCCACGACCGAGGCACGGCGTCCGTAGGCGCGCATGACAAAGTGGGCGATTCCGCCTGCGTCGGGCTGCTGGCGGCTCATCTCAGCGAAACTGAAGGCCACGGGGGTGCAGAACACCAGCAGCAGGGTCCAGGCCAGGAGCGACGCCGGCCCTGCCTCCTTGGCAGCGATGGCCGGGAGGACCAGGATTCCCGAGCCCAGGATCGCCCCGACGTAGATGCCGGTGGCCCTGAACAGGCCGAGCCCTGACTGCTTGCTGCTGTTGGTGTTCACTCCTCTAATCATCCGCGGAACCGCCCCGGCCGGAAGCGGCAAACCGGACGGCCGTGCGCGAAATCCTGCCGTCTTCCCGGCCGTTTCCCCCGCTTTCGCGGATTTGCCGGTGCGGGGCGGTAGCGTTTCATTATGAGTGCGCAGCAGCCTGAAGATGTGTACAGCCACGGCCACCACGAGTCGGTGGTCCGCGCCCATGCCTCCCGGACGGCGGAGAACTCCGCGGCGTTTGTAATCCCGCACCTGACCCCGGGGGTTTCGGTGCTCGACGTCGGCTGCGGGCCGGGCAGCATCACGTGCGATTTCGCCGGGCTCGTCTCCCCCGGGAAGGTCACCGGACTGGACCGCTCGCCCGAGGTGATCGGCCAGGCGGCCGCCCTCGCGGCCGAGCGGGGCGTGCAGAACGTCGAGTTCGTCGCCGGCAACATCTACGACCTCGACTTCGAGGACGAGACATTCGACGTCGTGCACGCCCACCAGCTCCTGCAGCACCTCACGGACCCTGTTGCGGCCCTGCGGGAAATGCGCCGCGTCGCCAATCCCGGCGGGATCGTGGCTGTGCGCGACGCAGATTTCCACGGCATGAGCTGGTACCCGGCCGTCCCCGAGCTGGATGAATGGATGGAGCTCTACCAGCGGATCGCACGCCGGAACGGGGCCGAGCCCGACGCCGGCCGACGCCTGGTTTCCTGGGCCCAGTCCGCCGGGTTCACCGACGTCGCACCCTCCAGCAGCAACTGGCTCTATGCCACCGGCCAGCAGCGCCGCTGGCAGGCCCGGGTGTGGGGCGAACGCGTGCTGCACTCGGCCTTTGCGGACCAAGCACTCGAATACGGCTTCGCCAACGCCGCCGACCTTGCCCGGATTTCGGCCGGCTGGCACCGCTGGGGTTCCACGGACGACGGCTGGTTCCTGATCCCCAACGGCGAGGTGATCGCCCGGGCGTGAGTGGCGGCCCGTTGTCCACATAGCCGGCGCCGGCTCTGGAGCTCGAAGGGCAGGTTTCTTAGCATCAAAACATGATCATCCAAGCAGGCTTTGACTTAGAGATACTGGCCCGCCCGCTCATCCTCCAGCACGGCAGGCCCATGCCCCGGCTCGTGCTGATCTGCCTGGACGCGGACATGCAACTAAGCGACGTGGATGTCGTCCCCGGGGATTTCGCGGGCTGCCTGGTCCCTTTCCAGGATGCGGTCCTCGCGGCACTGGACCCGGCGGACACAAGGTACTTTGCGATCGCCCACCCCGGCAGCTTCGGTGAAGCCTCCGGCTATCCGGATCCGATCCTGGACGAGGCCCGAGAACTGGAATCGAAAGCAGCCGAACGGGGCATGCAGCTGATCGGCCACTTCGCCATCGACGAAACAGGCTACATGTCGGCCCGTGCGCGCTCGTACTTCGACCAGTACCCACGTCACGCGGACCTGCCAAGGACCATGTTCCACTGGTCGCATTCAAAGCATGGCAGGTGTGGCTGAACCCTTGCGCATGTCGGATCTTCCAGGTTCGCGCCAGCCATTCCCCGCCGGCGGATCCGCAGCTAGGGTGCACTCAGACACCCTGTGACGAGGAGGAAGCATGCGCCACGTGACGGCCGGACTGTTCAGTTCCGTGGACGGCGTGGTGGAAGACCCGTTCCTTTGGCAATTCGACAGCTTCGATGCGGAGCTGGGCGCGGGGATGAACGAGATGATGGGCCGGATCGATACCGGGCTCCTGGGCCGCGTTGGGTACCAGCAATGGGCGGAGTACTGGCCGAACGCCGAAGCCGACGCCGACTTCGGCGGGTTCATCAACCCGCTGCCCAAATATGTGGCATCCAGGACCCTGACCGGCGAGCTGGCGTGGCAGAACTCGCAGCTGATAGCGGGGCCGCTGGAGGATTTCGTCGCGGGCCTGAAGGACGGCGACGGCGGCGACATCGGGGTCTTCAGTAGCATCTCGCTGGTCCGACAACTGCTCTTCGCAGGGCTGCTCGACAGCCTGATGCTGATCGTCCATCCCGTGATCGCCGGCAGTGGCCGGCGGCTCTTCACCGACGGCGATCCGCTGACTCGGCTTGAGCTGCAGTCATCCCAGCAGACCAGCAAGGGCAACATGATTCTGAGCTACGGCCTGCGCGGCAGCTGAGGGGAGAGTCAGGCTCCCGGTGACTTCCCGACGGCCGGCAGCCCCCGGCGTGAGAGGGGTGTCCGCGGCCGTAAACTGAATCAGTGCAACCTTCCCTTTGGCTGGCCCTGGCGGGCGCCGGTGTCCTGATCAGCTTTACGCCCGGTGCGGGCGCCATCAACACCATGAGCAATTCCCTGAACTCCGGCTTCCGGCGTTCCATTTGGGGGATCCTTGGGCAGCAGGCCGCGCTGGTGGTGCACATCGTGATCGTGGCCCTCGGCGTCGGGGTGCTGGTGGCCAGCTCTCCGGTCGCCTTCAACGTGATCCGCTACGCGGGCGCCGCCTACCTCGTCTATCTGGGCATCCAGCAGTTCCGGCACAAACCCGACCTGGACCAGGAAAAGGCCGCCGCGCTGCGCAACGAGCCGGCATTCTCCATGTTCCGCCGCGGCCTGTGGGTCAACCTGTTGAACCCCAAGGCGATCGTGTTCTTCCTGGCCTTTATGCCGCAGTTCATCCGCCCGGAGAACCCGCTCCTGCCGCAGTACCTGACCCTGTCTGCCACCGTGATCGTGATCGACATCCTGGTGATGTGGTTCTTCTTCGCCGCCGCGGCCAAGACCTTCCAGCGCTTTACCCACGATGCCCGCGGCCAGCGCATCCTCAACCGGACGTTCGGCGTGCTGTTCATGGCCGTCGGCGTCATGCTGGCCCTCATCCACTGACGGGCGCAGGCCACGGCCAGTTATGGCTGGATGGCGCTCAGCTTCCGCAGGTCGGCCTTTCTGATCTTGCCGCTGGCGGTCCGGGGCATCTCATCGACAAACAGCACGGACTTGGGGATCTTGTAGCGTGCCAGGCGTCCTTCCAGATACCGCCTGAGCTGCTCCTCGGTGAGGTGGGCGCCCTCGCACAGAAGAACGACGGCCCGGGGCACTTCACCCCACTTCTCATCCGGCACGCCGATGACGGCCACGCTTCCCACCGCCTCGAGTTCCGTGATGGCCTGCTCCACTTCGGCGGGATAAATGTTCTCGCCGCCGGAGATGATCATGTCCTTGATCCGGTCCGAGACGAAGACGAACCCGTCGTCATCCTTGTATCCCATATCGCCTGACTTGAACCAGCCGCCCTCCGTATATGACTCGGCGGTGGCGTCAGCCCGGTTCCAGTATTCGGGGATCACGTTCGGGCCCTTGATCTGGATCTCGCCGACCGTCCCCGGCGCAGCGGTGTTCCCGTCGAAGCCTGCGATCCGCACATCGGTGAAGAACTGCGGAAGCCCGGCCGATCCAGTCTGATCCCTGGACCGGGCTGCCGGCAGGGTGGTGGCGCCGGGCGCAGTCTCGGTCATGCCGTAGCCGTTGGAGAACCGCAGGCCGCGTGCCTCGCACGCCTCCAGCACCCGCACCGGCACCGCTGACCCGCCGCAGGTGAGCTTGTTCAAGGAGCCGAGGTCCGCCGTGGCCCACGCCGGGTGCTCGGCGAGCATCTGATAGGTGGTGGGTACCACGCTAATGGACGTAACCGCCCGGTGCCGCTCAATGAGTTCCAGCGTCCGGCCGGGGTCAAACTTCGGCTCCAGCACCACGGTTCCTCCTTTGAGGAGGGTGGGCAGGACGCCCATGTCCAGCGACGCCACGTGGAACATCGGCGAAATCATCAGCGCCACGTCCTGCGAGGAGAAGTCGAAATCAACGATCACGTTGATGCAGTTCCATGTGCCGTTGCCGTGGGTCAGCAGGGCCCCCTTGGGCCGGCCCGTAGTCCCGGAGGTGTAGAGGATCATGGCACCGTCGTCCAGCGTGACCGGTTCGTCGACCGGCTGGTCCGAACCGGAGGCCACCAGGTCCTCAAAGTCCTCCACCGCGGTCGCGCCCACAGCGACTCCGCTCCGGACCGGCGGGTTACTGCCGGCGTCGCCGACGACGACGAGCCTCGCCACTGCCGTGCCGGCCGACCCGCGGGCTGCCAGGTCCCCGAGGCTGCCTGCATGGGCCAGCGCCCCGGCGCCGCAGTCCTGCAGCTGGAACTGGATTTCCGGGGGCGCCAGCCGCGTGTTGAGCGGGACGAAGATGGCGCCGAGGGTTCCGCACGCAAAGAGGGTCTCCAGGAAGGACGGGTGGTTCTCGCCCAGATAGGCAACCCTGTCCCCCTTGGCCACGCCGCGGTCCCTCAGGGCGTGGGCGAGCCGGACGGTCCGGTCCGCGAACTGTTCATAACTGAGTTTCCGGTCTCCGCTGATCAGGGCGGTTTTGCTGCCGGACTTCGGGCGGCGACGTTGCAGCCACGAGCCGATGCCAAAATTCTCCACGGCGAATCCTTTCTACTGTGAGGTAAATACGATGTGACAAACTTTGTAACATCCACTGACGTGAAACTAGCCAAGCGGACCCGCATGATCCATGCTTGCACTATGACCTCAACGTCGAGCCAGTACCGGATCATCGCGGTCTGCACCGGGAACATCTGCCGGTCCCCGATGGCCGAATTGATGCTGGCGGAGGCCATCGCCGCGGATGGCCTGGCCGGCGCCGTGGTGGATTCCGCCGGAACCACCGACTATGAGGTTGGCCGTCCGATTGACCCGCGGGCCGCCCGCAAGCTCACCGCCCACAGCATCACCTCGGAGCGTCACGTGGCACGCGAATGGCGGGGCGAGTGGTTCGCAACCCGCGACCTCATCCTGGCCCTCGAGGTGGACCACTTCGGCTGGCTCCAGCAGGCGGCGCCGGACCGCGCTGCCCTGTCCAAGATCCGGATGCTGCGCAGCTTTGATCCGGCCGTCGCGGGCAGGGACGCCCTTGACCAGGGCATCGAAGACCCCTGGTACGGCGGCCACGCGGACTTCGACCTCATCTGGAACCTGATCAACGCCGCACTCCCCGGGATCGTGGCGCATGTCCGGACGGAGCTCGCCCGGCGTCAAGGGCCGGGCGGGCAGCCGCTGGGAAGTGATCAACCCAATGCACAGCAGCCGGTACGCTCTATTTCATGAGTCCCGCCCCCGTCATCATCGCCATCGACGGACGATCCGGCGCCGGCAAGACCACCCTGGCGATCGAACTGGCGGCACGGCTCCGCGAACACCACAAGGTCTCTCTCTTCCATCTTGAAGACATCTACCCCGGCTGGAACGGACTCGCGGCCGGCATTGAGCGCTACGTCTCCACGGTCCTGGCCCCGCTGCACCGCGGCGATCCCGCCGAATGGGTCAGCTGGGACTGGACCGCGCATTACGACGGCGACACCCGCACCACCCAGCCCGCCGAAATCGTCCTGGTGGAAGGGGTGGGAGCCGCAGCGGAGGCCGCCCGGCCCTACCTGGCCGCGGCGATCTGGGCCGATTCGCCCGAACAGGACCGGCGCAGCAGGGCCCTGGCCCGCGACGGCGAAAGCTACGAACCCTTCTGGGATGAGTGGGCCGCCCAGGAGGAGGCGTGGCTGGCCGGGGACGACGTTCCGGCCCGCGCCGATATCCGGGTGCTCAACCTTGCCGACGGCGCCGCCCCGGCGGAAGTGCTGCAGGCCCTCCAATACCTGCCGTCGCTGGCCCCGGTGCTGCTCCCCGAACGTGGCGCCCGCCGCGGCCTTCAGCTCCGCGCCGAACGGATCGACGCCGACCCGGACCCGGCCCTGCTGTTCGAGTCCCTGTTCGGCCGCTCGGCCAATGCCGTCTGGCTCGATTCCTCCCTGGCCCCCGACGGGAGAACTGCGTCGGAACGCAGCCGCTTCAGCATCCTGGCGGACGACGGCGGCCCGCACGGCCAGTCGGTCCGGCACAGTTCGGGAACAACCCGGGTCAGCGTCGGCAACGCCAGCGTCACCACCGACGGGCCGTTTTTCCGCTGGCTTGATGGAGTCTGGGGCCACCGCACCCTCCGCGGCCCGGAGGACTACCCGTGCGAGTTCACCCTGGGCTGGCTTGGCTACCTCGGCTACGAACTCAAACGTGAGACCGGCGGCAGCGACGTCACCGCCGAAACCCCCGACGCCTGCCTGCTGTTCGCCGGCCGCGCGGTGGTCCTGGACCATGTGGAGCGCACGGTCTGGCTCCTGGCCCTGGACACCGCGGAGGCCGGGGACTGGCTGGAGACCGCCCGCGCCGCCGCGGCCGGGGCGGCCTTCGGGCAGGCGGCGGCATCCGGGTTGGAGGACAGAGCCAGGGGCGCCGTCGGACCTTACATCCCTGGCCACGCCCTGGACTTCGCCGCACGGGACTCGGAAGTCTCCTACAAAGCCAAAATCACCCGGGCCCAGCACGAGATCGCCGAGGGCAACACCTACGAGGTCTGCCTGACCACGGCGTTGACGGCCGTACTTCCGGCCGCCGCCCTGGACCCGCGGCAGGCCTACCTGGCACTGCGCCGGAGGAATCCCGCACCGTTCGCCAGCTACCTGCGGTTCGGGGACCTCACCGTGGCAAGCACCTCCCCGGAGCGGTTCCTGCGGATCGCGGCCGACGGCGGGATGCGCGCCGAGCCCATCAAGGGCACCCGGCACCGGGATGCGGATCCCGCCAAGGACGCGCAGCTGCGGCACGAGCTGGCGTCCTCACCGAAGGACCGCGCCGAAAACATCATGATCGTGGACCTGCTGCGCAACGATCTGAGCCATTTCGCCGTGCCTGGCTCGGTGTCGGTCAGCCGGCTCTGCGCGATCGAAAGCTATGCCACGGTCCACCAGATGGTGAGCACCATCGATGCCCGGCTCAGGCCCGGCATGCCCCGGGCCGAGGCCGTCGCGGCCTGTTTCCCGGCAGGTTCCATGACCGGCGCCCCCAAGGTCAGCACCATGGCGATCCTGGACCGGCTCGAGGGCGCACCGCGGGGTGTGTACTCCGGGGCGATCGGCTATTTCTCGCTCAGTGGCGCCACCGACCTGGCCGTCGCGATCCGGACCCTCGTCCTCACGGACCAGGCCGGGGCCGGCACCGGGCTGAGCCTCGGCGTCGGCGGCGCGATTACGGCGGATTCCTCGCCGCAGGAGGAGTACGAGGAGATCCGGACCAAGGCCTTCGGTGTCCTCTCCGCGCTGGGCGCGGAGTTCCCGGCCGGCTGACGCCCGGGCCGGACGCCGCCCCATGCCGGCGTGCCGCAGTCGTGCCGCAGGGCGGCCTACTGCAGGGTGGACGTCAGCCGCGCGACGTTGTCCACGTATTTGACACCAATGGGCCGCTTCATCCAGTCCTCGAGCGTCAGTTCACGCGAAATGTCCCGGTAGGCGTCCTCCACGGCGCTGATCCGCCGCACGATGTCCTCGCCCAGGAGCATCACTGAGACCTCGAGGTTCAGCGAGAAGGAGCGCATGTCCATGTTGCTGGAGCCCAGCACGGCAACCTCGTTATCGATCGTGAAGTGCTTGGCGTGCAGCACGAACGGGGCCTTGTACAGGTAGATCCGCACCCCGGCCTCGAGCAGCGCCTCGTAGTAGGACTGCTGGGCGTGGTGGACCAGGAACTGGTCGCCCTTTTCCGAAACGAACAGTTCGACGTCGACGCCGCGCTGCGCCGCCGTCGTCACCGCGTACAGGAGCGAATCATCCGGGACGAAGTACGGGCTGCAGATCGAGAGCTTGCGCTGCGCGGAGTAGATCAGCGTGTTGAAGAGCCTCAGGTTGTTTTCGGTGATGAAGCCGGGGCCGCTGGGCACCACCTGGGCCGTGATGTTGCCGGCGTGCAGTTCGGGCCGGTGCGCGAGCTGGTCCTCGAGGGACTCGTCTGTCTCGCCGAGCCAGTCGGTGGCAAAGACCACGTTGAGGGTGGTGACGATCGGCCCGCGCAGGCAGGCCATCAGCTCGACCCACTCACGGCCGATCTTGCGGTGCCGCGGGTTGTTGTAGGAGGGCTCGATCAGGTTCTGCGAACCGGTGAACGCGACTTCGCCGTCGATCACCATGATCTTGCGGTGGTTGCGCAGGTCCGGCCGGCGCCACTGTCCCTGCAGCGGATTCAGCGGCAGCATGGGCCGCCAGCGGATCTTGCTGGCCCTGAGCCGGGCGATCAGCTTGCGGTAGCCCTTGATGCGCAGGGTCCCCAGGTGGTCGAACAGGAGGCGGACCTCGACGCCGCGTTCGGCGGCTTCCTCCATCGCGGTCAGCAGGTCATCCGTGATGTGATCCGAGCTCAGGATGTAGAACTCGGCATTGACGAAGGACTCTGCCTCGCGGACGGCGGCAGCCATCGCCTTGATCGAGTCCGGGTAGCCGGGCAGGAGTTCCACGTGGTTGCCGTCCACCATCGGCAGCGAGCCCAGGGTCTTGTTCAGTTCCGCCGCGGACAGCACCCAGTCCGGGCCTTCGTAGGTGCTTTCCAGCATCGCCAGTTCCGAGGTGCCCGCGCGTACCCGGGTGTTCACGGCGTCCTGCTGCGCCCGGCGTTTGCGGGAGAGCCTGAAGTTGCCGAAGAGCAGGAAGAGGACCAGGCCCACGGCCGGGACGAAGAAGATGATCAGGAGCCAGGCCATGGCCGTCGTGGGGCGGCGGTTTCCGGGGATGATGCCGAGGGCCAGCACCCGGATGGCCAGGTCCACCACAGTCAGAATCAGGATCACCCAGGACGGCAGCGTTTCCGCCAGCGAAAATGGCCACAGCACAGGCGAACCCCTCAAGCTCCAGACCCGCGGAACAGTTCCGGAACGGGCAATCGTCAAATCCTATCCCGTTCCCCGCAGCACTAAGCTGAAGCCATGACTTCTCCTGCCGCCGCCCCCGCCCCTGCCCCGGTGCTGGTCTTCCTCGATCCCGCGTTCGACGACGGCCGGCTGGCCGATGCCACCAAGCCGCAGCTGATGGCGACGGACCAGGGCGCCACCCGCGGCGACGGTGTTTTCGAATCGCTGCTGGCCGTTGGCGGGCAGCCCCGCAAGCTCCAGGCGCACCTGAACCGGCTGGCCGGTTCAGCCCGGCTCCTGGACCTGGACATCCCGGCCGAGGACGCCTGGCGCCGGGCCATCGCGACGGCAATCAGCGAATACCGGCGCCACCATGTGCCCGGCGCCGGGACCACAGATGACGACGAGCTCGTGGTCAAGCTCCTGGTGACCCGCGGCGTCGAAGGTGCAGCCGGGCCCACCTGCTGGGTCCAGGCCTCCGCCCCCGGACCCGCCGGGAGGCGCCAGCGCGAGACCGGGGTCGACGTCATCCTGCTGGACCGCGGCTACGACAGCGAAGTCGGGGAGCGGGCGCCGTGGCTGCTCATGGGCGCCAAGACACTCTCCTACGCCGTCAACATGGCCGCGCTCCGCTACGCGCACGCCCAGGGCGCGGACGACGTCATCTTCACCTCGGCGGACGGCCGGGTCCTGGAAGGTCCGACGTCGACCGTCCTGCTCGCGCACCTGGAAACCGCCGACGACGGGGCCGGCGGGGTCCGCACCGTCCGGCGGCTCATCACGCCCCAGCTCGACAGCGGGATCCTGCCGGGCACCTCACAGGGGGCCCTTTTCACGGCGGCGAAGGCGGCCGGCTGGGAGCTGGGCTACGGCCCGCTGGAGCCCCGCGACCTGTACGACGCCGACGCCGTGTGGCTGATCTCCAGCATCCGGCTGCTGGCGCCCGTCAACCACATCGACGGCAAGGAAATCGGCACGCCGGAGCTGCGCCGGCAGCTCACCGCGGAGCTTAACGCGCTCTACGCCACCATCGAGTAGGCTCCGCCGCAACAGACAGGCAACGCGGGGTCAGACCAGGGCACCGGCGTACGCGCGGGCGGCACCCCTGAAGGACGCCGGGTTGAAGGACGGCAGCGCGAAGGACGCCAGCACCGCGTCGAGCAGTTCCGGGGCACGCCAGCTGTTCGCGCCGAAACGGGCGTTCATGTCGAGGACGACCGGGGTCCCGTCCGCGCGGCGGCGGACATCGACGTCGACCGGCCCTGTCAGACCCAGCGAGCGCACGGCCGCCATGGCCACGTTGCCCACGTCCATGTCTTTGTCCACCTCCACACGCCGGGTCGCCACTGCCTTGCCAACCGCGCCGCGGTCCAGTTCGATCTTTTCCACGACGACGACGAACGGCGCGCTTCCGTTGTGCGCCGGGGTACCGAAGACCATGGGTCGGTACCCCGGACCGGGGATGAACTCCTGGACCATCTGGCCGTCCGGCAGCCGGTGCCAGTCCACGTCCCCGCTTCCGTCGATGACCACGGCGGCGTGCGCCCCGCAGGAGAGTCGGGGCCGGACGACGACGGGGCCTCCCAGCGCCGCCATCGCGGCGTCCGCGTCGGCGAAGTCACTGGGAACGCCGAAGCGGGGAACGGGTATCCCTGAGGACTGCAGCTGCCAGGCGGTGAAGAGCTTGTCATGGGCGACGGACACCGGCCCGGGATCGCCGATGATGACGCGTACGTCGGCGCCGAATGCGGCCCGGTACGCCGCAAGAAGCGGAAGTTCCGAGCTCACGGTTGGGATGACCACGTTGATTCCCTCCCGGGTGACGAGGCGGCGGAGCGCCGAGACCATCTCCGGGTCGCTTGCCGGCGGTACCGGCACCACGGTGATGCCGGCCTTGGGCGGAAGCTCACGGATATCAGTGCCCAGGACGGGGATGCCGCGCGATTTGAGCTGGGCTGCGAGGGCCCGGCCCGCGGAACCGCCGGCGCCGGTGAGCAGGACCCGGGGCTTCATGCCCGCCCCAGGGATCGACCAATGATGGACGGGCGCGGAACGTGGATCGACATCATGTGGAATTGCCCCCCGGCGAGTTCGTGATGCATGAGACCTTCTGGGCACTCTTGGACGTGCCCCTTTAGTAAAGGCGAGGGGTCTCTCGGAAGGCCCGAGTAGCGGGTACTCGTAATTGCGGAGGCCGGAGAGGGCCGCCCGGGCACGGGGTACTCAGGTCTGGCGGCCGGTACCCGGTCCGCCGTTACAAAACATGACGATGGCGGCGACGCGGGCCGGCGTCGCAGGTGCTACGTTTTTGGGTGAGTAATGAGAACCGGTGCCAAGCCCTGACTGGCCGGTCGGCAACCCTCCCTTTCGCGGCGGGGTGCCTCAGGTGAATACTCGGCATATCGACCATTCGAGCTGCAAGCGTGAAAGAGAAGGAGATCCGTCGTGCCTGACGCGTCCGCCCCCGCTGTCCCCACTACAGCACCAGCCCCATCCCCCGCAGTCCCCGGTACCGCCGAGGAGAAACTGGCGTACCGCCTGTTCACCGGCCCCGACGACCGTGCATTCTGCGAGCGCGTCTCGGCCGCCCTCGCCGAGGGCTACGTGCTGCACGGCAGCCCCGCCGCCACCTTCAACGGCGGCAGCGTCATCGTGGCCCAGGCCGTGGTGCTGCCGGCAGCTATCGCCAGCGCCGATGCCGCAGTCGCCAACGCCGTGGACGATCTCGAGTTCGACGGCGAGGGCCACGCGTGAGCTACGCCGGAGACCTCAGCCCGCAGGAGGCCTGGGCCAAGCTCGAGGACGGCGCCATCCTCGTGGACGTCCGCACCGAGGGCGAATGGGCCCACATCGGCATCCCCGACCCCGCGGCCGCGGGCGAACGACGGAACGATCCGCTCTTCATCCAGTGGAATCTGGCCGGCGGGATCCCCAATTCGCAGTTCATCGAACAGCTAAACCTGCAGCTGAAACAACAGGCCCCGGAAGGCCGAGGAACCGAACTGGTCTTCCTGTGCCGTTCGGGCGCCCGGTCCGTCGCCGCGGCACTCGCGGCAACGGAGGCCGGCTTCACCTCCTACAACGTCCTCGAGGGCTTCGAAGGCGAACCGGACCGCCACGGCGAACGCACCGTGAACGGCTGGAAGAACCGCGGCCTGCCCACCAACCTTGGAAAGCACTAAGTGACCTTCAACCCTGACGCCGCCGGCTGGAGCGCCGACACCCAGGCTGTCCGCGGCGGCCTCGACCGCACCGGCTTCCAGGAAACGACCGAGCCGATCTTCCTGAACTCCGGCTTCGTCTACGAATCCGCCGCCGCCGCGGAGCGCGCCTTCACCGGCGAGGACGAACGCTTCGTTTACTCCCGCTACGGCAACCCCTCGGTGGCCACCTTCCAGGAGCGGCTCCGGCTGCTCGAAGGCACCGAGGCCTGCTTTGCCACCGCTTCGGGCATGTCCGCGGTCTTCACCGCGCTCGGCGCCCTGCTGGCCGCCGGCGACCGCATCGTCGCGGCCCGGTCGCTGTTCGGCTCGTGCTTCGTAATCCTCAACGAGATCCTCCCCCGCTGGGGTGTCGAGACGGTTTTCGTGGACGGCCCGGACCTGGAGCAGTGGCGGTCTGCGCTCTCGGAGCCGACGACGGCGGTCTTCTTCGAATCGCCGTCGAACCCGATGCAGGAAATCGTGGACATCGCCGCCGTGAGCGAACTGGCGCACGCCGCCGGCGCGACCGTCGTCGTCGACAACGTCTTTGCCACTCCCCTGCTGCAGCGCTGCGGTGAGCTTGGCGCGGATGTGGTCGTGTATTCGGGGACCAAGCACATCGACGGCCAGGGCAGGGTGCTCGGCGGCGCGATCCTGGGCGCCAAGGAGTTCATCGAGGGACCGGTCAAGCAGCTCATGCGCCACACCGGCCCGGCGCTCTCGGCCTTCAACGCGTGGGTGCTGACCAAGGGGCTGGAGACGATGGCCCTGCGGGTGAACCACTCCTCCTCCTCCGCGCTGCGGCTGGCCGAATGGCTCCAGGAGCAGCCCGCGGTCGGCTGGGTCAAGTACCCGCTGCTGCCGTCCCATCCGCAGTACGAGCTGGCCGCCCGGCAGATGAAGGCCGGCGGCACCGTGCTGACCTTCGAGCTCTCGCCGTCCGCCGGGCGTTCGGCGAAGGAGGCCGCGTTTGCGCTCCTGGACGGGCTCCGGATCATCGACATCTCCAATAACCTGGGCGATTCGAAGTCCCTCATCACCCATCCCGCCACCACAACGCACCGCGCCATGGGGCCGGAGGGCCGGGCGGCGATCGGGCTCAGCGACGGCGTGGTGCGCCTCTCCGTGGGCCTCGAGGACGTCGAGGACCTCGTCCGCGACCTTGGCCAGGCGCTCAAACAGGTCTAGCGCCGTTCCGTTCGCTCGGCTTAGCCCCGGCGGACCCGGCCAAGGGTCGATCCCTCAGCGGCCGGTTCCCCGCCGTCCGCTCCCTGCATGGTCACCTCGACGGCCCGTTCGACGACGGCGGCCAGCCCGCCTGCGTGGAACGGCTCCCGCTGCAGCAGGGAACCGGTGCCCTCGGCCAGGATCCGGCCGATGCCCTGGCGCACCAGGCCAAGCTCGCCCTGCTCCTCCAGCACCGGCGCCACGAAGTCCACCAGGGCCTGGACCACGTCCGCGGCCGGGGCAGGGGTGAAGGTTCCGAAGTCCAGCAGCTGCCCGCGCAGTCCGCAGTTGCTCGCCTGCCACGCGGCCATCCGCAGCAGCAGCGTCGGCACCGGGGCGGGATCGACGCCGTCGTTCCATTCCCGGGACGCCGACTCGACAAGCGCCCGCACCAGGACAGCGATCAGCGCCGCGTCCTCAGCGCGCAGGCAGACATCGGCGACCCGGACCTCCACGGTGGGATGATGCCGGCACAGCCGCGAGTCGAAGTAGACCATGCCCTCGTCCATCAGGACGCCGGTTTCCACCAGCCGGACCACAACCCGGCGGTAGACCGGCAGGCTGCCGAAGATCATCGTGGGCCCGGACCCCGGCCAGCGGTTCCACGCCTGCGTGCGGTAGCTTTCGAACCCTGTCTCCGCACCGTTCCAATAAGGGGAGTTCGCGCTGAGGGCGATCAGCACGGCGAGCTTGTCCCGGATCCGGTCCATCACCGCCACGCCCTCCTCCGGGGACTCCACAAAGGTGTGGACGTGGAGGCCGCAGGTCAGCTGGTTCCGGACCGTGAGCCCGAAGCGCTGCTGCATGGCCATGTAGCGCTGCTTCGGCGTCAGGTGGGTGGCGGAGCCGTGCGGCGACGTGGCGAGGGCCGCGACCCGGCCGCCGTGCTCCCGGGCGGCCTGGTCCGCGCGGGCCCGGCCATGCCTGAGCTGCCGGAGCAGCTCCGGGTACTCCAGGCACGGCCGCGTATGGGTTTCGATTTGTTCGAGCTTGAGCTCGTAGCTGAAGTCGGGGTCCTCGTGGGCCGGCGGCTGCGCCGGGTCGGGCAGGGCGCCCCGTGCGTCCGGGATCGGCGGGACGAGACGGGGCAGCATGGCGTCGGCGAGGGCAAGCAGCATCCCGGTTTCGGGGTCCACTATGAGCAGTTCTTCCTCCACGCCGAAGGTCCGCATGATTCTATTGTGCGGCAGGATCCGCCGAAACGCCCCACCTTAACGCGGGGCCAGGGGATTCAGCGCATTCAGTCCTGGAAGTACTCGATCTTGGCGCCGATGGTGTTGAGCCGCTCGGCCAGGTCCTCGTAGCCGCGCTCGATCACGTAGATATTGCGCAGTTCCGAGACTCCGCGGGCGGCGAGCATCGCCAGCAGCAGGCAGGCCGCGGGCCGGAGGGCAGGCGGGCAGCCAACCTCGGCCGCACGCCATTTGGTGGGTCCGTTGACGTAGATGCGGTGCGGGTCCAGCAGCTGCACCTGGGCGCCGAGCTTGTTCAGTTCGGTCAGGTAGATCGCCCGGTTGTCATACACCCAGTCGTGGATCATCGTCTGGCCCTGGGCATTCGCGGCGATGACCGCGAAGAAGGGCAGGTTGTCGATGTTCAGCCCGGGGAACGGCATGGGGTGGATCTTGTCCTCAGGAGCGCGCAGCTCGGAGGGCCTGGTGGTGACGTCCACCAGCCGCGTGCGCCCATTGCGGGCCAGGTACTCGCCGGACACTTCGAGCTGCTGGCCCATCTGTTCCAGCGTCGCGAGCTCGATTTCCATGAATTCGATCGGGACGCGCCGGATGGTGACTTCCGAGTTCGTGACGATGCCGGCGGTGATCAGGCTCATCGCTTCGATCGGGTCCTCGGAGGGGAAGTACTCGATGTCCGCGTCGACCGAGGGGCGTCCGGTGATCTTCAGCGTGGTGGTCCCCACGCCCTCGATCCCGACGCCGAGCATCTGCAGGTAGAAGCACAGATCCTGCACCATGTAGTTGGGGCTGGCGTTGCGGATGATGGTGGTGCCGCTGCGGTGGGCGGCGGCCATGATCGCGTTTTCGGTCACGGTGTCGCCGCGTTCGCTGAGCACGAAGGAACGGTCGTTCCCGTCCGACGGCGGCGCCTGCACGGCGTAAAAGCCGGACTTGGCATCGACGCTGAGGCCGAACTGGCGCAGTGCCTGCATGTGCGGCTGCACGGTGCGGGTGCCGAGGTCGCAGCCGCCGGCATAGGGCAGCCGGTATTCGCTGGATTCGTCCAGGAGCGGTCCCAGCAGCATGATGACGCTGCGGGTCCGGCGGGCGGCCTCGACGTCCATGGAGCCGAGGTCCAGCACGGCGGGGCGGCGGATCTGCAGGTCGTTGGCGTTCAGCCAGGTGCATTCGACGCCGATGCTCGTCAGCACCTCGACGATCCGGTTGACCTCCTCGATCCGTGCCAGCCGGCGCAGGATGGTGGTGCCGCGGTTGATCAGGCTGGCGCACAGCAGGGCGACGCCGGCGTTCTTGCTGCTGTTGACGTCCACGGAACCGGACAGGGTACGGCCGCCTTCAACGCGCAGATGCGTCATGGCAGGGCGTCCCACTTTGACGATGCTCCGGCCGAAGATGGCCTCCAGCCGCTGGATCATTTTCAGGCTGAGGTTCTGCTTGCCCTGTTCCATGCGGGCGATGGCGCTCTGGCTGGTGCCCAGCTCGGCGGCGAGCTGGGCCTGGGTCCAGCCCTTCTGGCCGCGGGCTTCGCGGAGCAGGGCGCCAACGTGTTCAGCAGTCTCTTGAGTCATCCCAAGAAAATATCACGCATGATTTATTAACCCCGGGCATTTCCGCCGGAATGCCGTTAATCTCACACAGATACCCGGCCTGTGCGATACCCGGGCACTACTGGCGTGCGAGGAAGACCATGTTCCAGGTCCCGGCCGCCAGTGCCGCGGCGACGGCGGCCCCGGCGATCAGCAGTCCGCCGAGGAACACCCAGGCGTCCAGTCCGCTGAACACCGACGTCCGGGCCCAGGTCCGTTGTGCGCCGCCAAAGCCGCGGGCCTCCATGGTGACCGCGAGCCGGGAGGCCCGCCGGACGGCCTGGACCAGCAGCCCGAAGCTCTGCCCCAGGGTGGCGCGGAGCCGCTGCAGTGGATTCCCGTGGGAACCCACGCCCCGGGCGCGGCGTGCCATGCCGATGGTCTGCCACTCTTCGGCCATCAGCCCCACAAGCCGCATCGCTGCCAGCGTCCCGAGGACGAAGCGGTGCGGCAGTTTCGCTTTTTGCGCCAGGGCGTCCGCCAGGTCCGTGGGATCGGTGCAGCTCATCAGCAGCACCGCCGGCAGGGCGATGGCCAGGCCGCGGATCATAAAGCCGAGCCCGAGTTCCAGGGAGCCTTCGCTGATGGACCAGATCCTGGCGTCGAGCAGGATGTTCCCGCTGTCCGGTGCCAGGATGGTGGTGCTCCAGCCTCCCAGCGCCGCGGCCAGGATCAGCGGCCAGCCCCGCTGCCAGAGCAGGCCGGGAGTCAGCCCGGCCAGCGGAAGGAGCGCCAGCACCAAGGCCAGCGCCACCGAGGCGGACACCCAGTCGATGGACAGCGCCAGCACCATCGTAATGAGCATGACGGCGGCGAACTTCGCCAGCGGATTGGCCCGGGTCAGCAGGGCCTGGTGGCCGCGCAACGTCAGTTCCTGCCTCATGGTGCGTTCACCTTTCCCGGCTTCCGGTGTTCGGGTTCGGGGTCAGCGGCCCGGTGTTCGGGGGCGCGCAGGCTGAGTTCGGTGCCGCCGAGGACTTCGCTGAATTCGGCGTCGTGCGTCACCGACACGACGGCGGTGCCGTCGTCGAGGAGTTCGGAGAGGAAGGAGGCCAGTTCGGCCCAGGTATTGGCGTCCTGGCCGAAAGTGGGTTCGTCCAGGATGAGCACGTGGGGATGGGCGGCGAGCACGGTGGCCACGGACAGCCGCCGCTTTTCACCGCCGGAAAGGGTGTAGGGGTTGGCGTCCACGAGTTCCGTCAGCCGGAGCCGCTCCAGCAGTTCGTCCACGCGGTCCCCGCCGCGGCCCAGGTGCCTGGGTCCGAACATCAGCTCATCGAGCACCCGTCCGGTGACGAACTGGTGCTCGGGTTCCTGGAACACTGTGCCAATCCTGGCAATCAGCTGCTGGGCCTTCCATTTGTACGGATCAATGCCCGCGCCGGCGCTGAGCTCCAGGGTGGCGGAGACCGTGCCGGAGACCGGCGCGAGCAGGCCGGCGAGTGTCAGGGCGAAAGTCGACTTCCCCGAACCGTTGGGGCCGGTGATGGTCAGCGCTTCCCCGGCACGGACCTTGGCCACAATGCCGGACTGCACCGGCGCCGGCGGGATGGGGCGGAAGCCGCCGCGGAGACCGGACCGCCGCGGCCGTTCGCGCGAGACGGCCAGATCCTCCGCGGCCAGCAGCAGCCGCGCGGTATTGGCACCGGCAGCGCGGCGTGCCCGCGTCTGCGGCACGTAACCGGGCACCCAGACACCAGCTGCGGTGAGCATGTCCCGTGCCTGCGCCAGCACCTGGTCCGGCGGCCCGTCGATCAGTACGGCGGAGTCCGTGGCCGAGCCGGGCTGCAGCACCACGATCCGGTCCACGAGGTCTTTCCAGACCGCGACCCGGTGCTCCACCACCACCAGGGTGGCGCCGGTCTTGTCCACGCAGCGGCCGACGGCGTCGCGGACTTCCAGGACGCCGGCCGGGTCCAGGTTGGCGGTGGGTTCGTCGAGGAGAATCAGCCCGGGGCGCATCGCGAGGATGCCGGCGAGCGCCAGGCGCTGCTTCTGGCCGCCGGACAACGCCGACGTCGGATGGTCCAGCGGCAGCCGGCCCAGCCCGACGTCGTCGAGCGCTTCCGCCACCCGGGTCCAGATGTCGGCCGGCGGCACGGAGAGGTTTTCCGCACCGAAGGCGACGTCGTCGCCGAGGCGTGAGAGCACCACCTGCGTTTCCGGGTCCTGCTGCATCAGTCCGGCCCGGCCGCGCCGGGCCCGGGGCGGGGCGCCGTCGATCAGCAGGCTGCCGGACTCGTCGGCGTCCTCGGCGTCCGCCGGAGCACGGCCAGCGGCAAAACTACCAGCACCGTCACCGGAGGAGCTGTCGCCGAGCACCCCGGCCAGGGCGTGGAGCAGCGTGGATTTGCCGGCGCCCGAAGGCCCCAGCAGCAGCACGCGCTCCCCCGGCTGGATGTCCAGGTCCAGGCCGCTGACGGCGGGCCGGGACCGGCCGGCGTGCCGCCAGCCCCAGCCGCGAGCGGTGATCGTAGCCGGGCGGACCCGGTCGAAAGATGTCATGGGCAGTGTGCGGACGTCAGGAGAAGACGGGCTCCGTGGCCGCCTTGCGGGAAGCGAAGGAACTCAGCACGCCGGTCCTGGCCAGGCCCCGGGTGGCGAGCCAGGACAGGCCGCCGGCGATCACGGCACCGGAGATGGCGGTGAAAATGATGTAGGCGAGCTTGTCGCCGGCGGCGTACGCGATGTTCCAGCCCCAGGGCAGGAACGAATCATTCAGCCCGCAGAACAGGCCCGCGCCGGCACCGGCCAGCAGCGACACCGGCAGGTTGAACTTCTTGTACATGAACGCGGCGAAGACCAGTTCGGCGCCAAGGCCCTGCAGGATGCCGGAGATGAGCACCGTGGTGCCGTACTGCGAGCCCATGATCAGCTCGCCGGCGGCCGCCACGGTCTCGCAGAACAGTGCGGCGCCCGGCTTGCGGATAATGAGCATGCCCAGAACGGCCGGGATCATCCAGCCGCCGGCGTAGAGCCCGGTGAGCGGCGGATAGAACGCGTTGACGGGCGCGGAAATGAGGTTGGCGCCCTGGGACCAGGCCCAGAAGATGACGCCGCCGGCCACGGCGATCAACGCGGCCACCACAATGTCCACAACACGCCAGTTGTGGCTGCGCCGGGCGGGTGTCGTGGCGGAACCGGGGCTAACCGATTCGTGCTGGCCGGATTCGTGCTTGGCAGATGTATCAGTCATATCGTCCTCCTGAGGAACAGGAGGGGAGAGTGCCCCGGGTCCGCAGCTTCCGCTGCCGCTCCGTGCACTCTGAGAACTCGACTCCCTTGCGCCGGTACTAACCGGATCAGGTTCGAGGGTCTGCGGCTGTCCGCACTCTCAGCGCCCACCTGTGGTTTCCCCGGATTCCTCCGGTGATGCCCGACGGCGGCGCTCCCCTGTCGTATCTAATATTGCCCTTGTGGGCGTGGCTCAGTTTACACCCGTGGAGCATTGTTTTTCCGGGGCCGGCCGTCATAATCCGGCACCGTCCGAAGCGGTGTCCCGGAACGGCCTGCTTGGTAGAGTCGGCACAGCATGGGAACACCGGACGCCGCCACGGCCGGCTGGCTGCCGGCAGCCAACTAACGGAAGCTGAATGACTTGACGAACCCACCAGTGCCTTCCCCCGGCTACGACCCGGATTCCGCGGAACCGCAGCCGCACGGGTCCCTGGGTGCGCTGATCGGCCGCATCCTGGCAGAAATCGAGGAACTGCAGTTCCGGTCCTTCACTAAGGACGACGCCCTGGACCTTGGGCTCCTTCTGGTGGAACTCGGCCGGCAGCGCTCGCACCCGATCGCCATCGACATCACCAAGGGTGAGCAGGTGCTCTTCCATGCGGCGCTGGAGGGCGCCACCCCGGACAACGAACGCTGGATCAGGGCCAAGCAGCGCACGGCCGTGCGGTACGAAGTCCCGTCGCTGCTGGTGGGTCTTCGGGCCCGGGCGGCCGGGCGGAGGATCGAGGACAACGCCTGGTTCGACCAGATGGAGTTTGCCGCCCACGGCGGCGCGTTCCCCATCTACCTGCGCGGCACCGGGATGATCGGCACGGTCACGGTGTCCGGGCTGCCGCAGAAAGCCGACCACGAACTGGTGGTCGAGGCCCTGTCGGAAATCCTCGGCCGCACTGCGTCTCTGGCTGGACCGCCGGGACGCTAGCCCGGCATCGCCCCGGCTGCGCTGCGGGGTGTCCGCCCGGCGAACCGGATCAGCGCAATCCCGACGGCCACGAACCAGACCCACATCAGCACGCCGTAGCCCCAGTAGAACTCCGGGACGGCATGCCGGAGCGCCTCCGCCACAACACCCAGGCCGCCGGTGGCGATCCCCAGCCACGCGAGGGTCCGCGGCAGCACCCCCTTCAGCATGACGACGGAGATCAGCAGGATGCCGAGCGCTGACAGGACACCGACGACGGCGGGGGAGTTGTTCTCGGCGACGATCGCCTCGGCGGCGGTCGAGTAGCGGAGCCGGGCGGCGCCGTCGTCCGCGCCGGCGTAACGGTCGCTGAGGTACACGAGCACGAGGGAGCCCCGGCTGGTGACCGGGACGGCGAGGATCAGCGCCCAGGACAGGGCGCCGATCACGGTAGCCAGCAGGGCCAGGCTTTTGTCGAGCGGGGCCAGGGCCACGAAGAGCGCCACGAACACGAGCACCGGCAGCATGTTCGGCACCATCCACAGCAGCTGTTCGGCAGTGTAGATCCCCTTGTTCCGCGCGATGAACTCCAGTGTCGCGGCGCCTCCGTGGACCGGTGGCGGGGCGGCGAAGTCCAGGACCAGGAGCACCACAAAGAGCACCGAGGCAATGCCGGCCCAGAAATACAGCCGCCGCCAGGTCTGGCCGTCAGCCGCTGGGGTGGTCGGCGCGGCGCGGCCGGGCGAACGGGTTTGGGGCTTTTCCATGCCCGAAGTTACGTCCGGCCCACCCCGCCGGACAGGGGCGTTGGTCCCGGCCGCGCCCCTGGCTGGACCCTCCGGCAAGGAACGCTAGGCTAGGGGAAGCCCTGTTTCCTCCCGCAAGGAGTTGCGAAGAATGAACATCTTCATCAAACTGCTCGGCACCGGCATCAGCCTGCTCGCCGGCTATGTCGGCACCAAGGTCGTTGACACCGTCTGGGAGAAGTCCACGGGCAGCAAGCCGCCCAAGGGCCACGACGACGACGTGCCCACCACGCTGCGCTCGGCCCTGACCTTCGCCCTGATCTCCGCGTCCGTCAGCGCCATCATCCAGGTCCTCGCCAACCGCGGCACCCAGCGCGCGGTGACCCGCTTCGCCAAGACCCAGGATCTGGTTTAGAGCGCCTGGTTTAGGGCGCCTGGTTTAGGGCGCATCGTCCAGCCCTCACCGCCCGTCGGTGACCTCGTCGCCGTCGTCGTCGGTGAAACCGCGCTTGCCGGCCGCCTGCTGGACCACGGCCTCCAGTTCATCCGTGCTGAGCAGCTCCGGGTGCAGGTGCTTCGTCCGGTAACCGGCGCGGCCCACCATATGCGCGGACACCGGCACGGTGAGCAGCTGGAAGATCCAAGCCACCACCAGCACCGGCCACACCCACCAGGTGCGCATCTGGAGGCCCAGCGCGAACAGCAGCAGGAACAGCCCCAGCACCTGGGGCTTGGTGGCCGCGTGCATCCGGGTCATGAGGTCGGGAAAGCGGAGCAGGCCCACCGCCGCAGCGAGGGACATCAGGGCGCCGACCACCATGAACACCGCCGAGACGGCGTCAATCACGGTGTCGCCGGACAGGGTCTCAGGATTTAGGGTCTCAGGATTCACGGGGTTTCTCCCGCCGGTCGGCAACGAAGCGGGCCACGGTGACGGAGCCGACGAACCCGATGAGGGAGACCGCCACCAGCAGCATGAGGTTGTTGAGGTGCCGGTTCACGGCCATGTCGATGCACAACGCGGCACCCAGGATGGCCAGCAGCACGTCCGCGGCGAGCACCCGGTCCAGCAGCGACGGGCCCCGTGCGATCCGGATGATCGCTCCTCCGGCGGCCAGCGACAGCACCACCGCAGTCACGGTCAGGACGAGCTGCATCATGCGCCCACCTCCTGGTTGAGTGCGGACAGTTCGGCTTTGGTGCCCATGATCCTGATCAGCCCGGCCTCAGTGTCGCGGACGTTCTTGCGCAGCTGCGCGGCGTCGTCCGCGTTGCGGACGTTGATGCCGTGGATGTAGAGGGTGGACGTGGAGCGGTCCACCTCCACCACCAGCGAGCCGGGGATCAGCGCGGTGATGTGACCGGTCGCGGTGACCAGCAGGTCCGAGTGGCTCCGGAGCGGGACGGCGATGACGGCGCTGACCACCTTGGGGCCCTTGGCCGCGGCGAGGTACAGCACCTGGAAGCTCGCTGCCACCACTTTGGCCAGGAACATCAGGGCGAATGGAACCGCCCGGGGCACGTTGAAGCGCCCGCCGAGTTCCACCGGCGGCAGGTAGAACACCCGGGCCACGAAGACGGCGATCAGGGCGCCGAAGAGCAGGTTCCCGGGGCTGAAGTCCCGCCAGAGGGCGCCCCAGACAACCACGAGCCAGACGAGGAGCGGCAGTTCCTGCCGCAGCGAGATCCGTTTCCGGCTCATTTTCGGGCCTCCTGCGGCTCCGGCTGGGAGATCGCAGGAACCGGCGCATCCCCGCCGAGGACCGCGTGGATGTAGGAGGTCCGGTCCAGCATGTCAAAGGCGGACTGGTCGGCCACCTTGAACAGCGGCCCCGCGAAGACAGTCAGCCCGACGCCGAAGATCACCAGGCCCAGGGTGGAACCCACCATGGTCCGCGGCAGCAGCGTGACGTTGGTCTTCCCGGCCCGGTCCCCCGTGGCTGAATCCTCGGGGGCGGCCAGCAGTACAGGATCAGGGTGTTCGGCGTCCTCGGGCTTGCGCCAGAACGCGCGGTTCCAGACCCTGGCGATGGCCAGCAGCGTCAGCAGGCTGGTCAGCACCCCGCCGGCCACCAGGGCGTAGGCCAGCGGTGTTCCCAGTTGCACGCCGGCCTGCAGCAGCCCCAGCTTCCCGAGGAAACCCGAGAACGGCGGGATGCCGGCCAGGTTCATGGCGGGGACGAAGAACAGCACCGCCAACAGCGGCGACAGTTTCGCGAGCCCGGCGAGGCGGTCCACCGAGGAACTCCCGCCGCGGCGTTCAATCAGCCCGGTCACCAGGAACAGGCTGGTCTGGATGGTGATGTGGTGCGCCACGTAGAAGACGGCGGCGCCCAGCCCTGCCACCGAGGACATCGCGAGCCCGAACACCATGTAGCCGATGTGGCTGACCAGGGTGAAGGACAGGAGTCGTTTGATGTCGCTCTGGGCCAGGGCACCCAGGATCCCCACGATCATGGTCAGCAGGGCGGCGACCATCAGAGGGGCATTAAAGGTGTCGCCCGGAAACAGCAGTGTTTCCGTACGGACGATCGCGTAAACGCCCACCTTGGTGAGCAGGCCGGCGAACACCGCCGTGACCGGGGCAGGCGCCGTCGGGTACGAGTCCGGGAGCCAGAAGGACAGCGGGAAAATGGCCGCCTTGATCCCGAACGCCACCAGGAGCATCACGTGCAGCAGGTTCTGCGTGCCCTGGTCCAGGTCCGCGAGCTTGATGGCGAGGTCGGCCATGTTGATGGTGCCGGTGGCGCCGTAGATCATCGCGATCGCGATCAGGAAGAGCACCGAGGACACCACCGAGACCACGAGGTAGGTCACGCCGGCCCGGATCCGCGGACCCGTCCCGCCGAGGGTCATCAGCACGTAGCTGGCGGTCAGGAGGATCTCGAACCCCACGTAGAGGTTGAACAGGTCCCCGGAGAGGAAAGCGTTGGACACCCCGGCCACCAGGATCAGGTAGGTGGGGTGGAAGATCGAGACCGGAGCGTCCCGGTCGCCGTCGGCCATGCCCTGCCCGGTGGCGTAGATCAGCACGGCGAGGCTCACGGAGGAGGACACCACCAGCATTAGCGAGGAGAACTGGTCCACCACCATCACGATGCCCCACGGCGGCAGCCAGCCGCCGATGTTGACCGCGGCCGTTCCGCCCTCCCAGACGGAGGCCAGCAGCCAGCACTCCAGCAGCAGCGTCACGGACAGGAGCCCGATGCTCACGGTCCGCTGCGCCCGCGGCTGCCGGATCAGCAGGAAGGTCAGGGCAGCGCCAAGGACCGGGAGGAGGACGGCGAGCGGGGCGAAACTGGCAATGTTCACTGTCCGCCTCCTTCCTTGTTCGGTGGTGTGACGTTCAGGGACCCGGGCTGCTCCTCGGAGGCAGCCGCCTCGGCGTCCAGCGTGCGGTCTGCGACCTGGACCGTGGCTTCGGCCCCCGCGGGAACGTCGGAGACGGATTGGCCGTCCGAGCCGAGCATGGTCAACGGGAACTCGGAGGTCTCCACGGGGATCACGGAGTCGTCCTCGACGTCGAAGCTGGGGGTCCTCGCCACGCGGCGGTCCTCGGCGTCGTCCTGGATTTCATCCTCGCGGGCCAGCACCCAGGTCCGGTAGATGATGCCGAGCATAAAGGCCGTGACGGCGAAGGAGATCACGATCGAGGTGAGGATCAGGGCCTGCGGCAGCGGATCGTTGTAGTCCCCGGCCGCCGTGTCCTTGCTGAACATGGGCGCCAGGCCGGCGTAGCCGCCGGTGGTAAGAATAAGCAGGTTGGTGGCGTTCGTGAGCAGCATCAGGCCCAGAAGGACCCGGGTCAGGCTGCGTTCCAGGAGCAGGTAGATGCCGCAGGCGTACAGGGCTCCCATGACCGTCAGCAGGGTCAGGTTGACGCTCATGCTTTCCCCTTGGCTGTGGTTTCCGCCGGAACTCCGCCGGGTTCCTGGTCGCCGGCCGGTTCCTCCGACTGCGCCTCGAAGTGTTCGTCGATCTCGGCGCCCAGGCTGCGCAGCACGTCCAGCGCCAGGCCGACGACGACCGTGTACACGCCGATGTCGAAGATCGTGGAGGTGACGAACTTGACGTCGCCAAAGACCGGCAGCCAGAACTCGATGATGGCGCTCTGGAACACCTGGCCGCCCAGCAACAGCGGTATCAGGCCGGAGGCCGCCGCGGTGGCAAGGCCAATGCCCAGCAAGGTTCCGGCGCTGACGGGGGAGGCTTCGCGCAGTTCGAAGCGCCCGCCGGCGAGGTAGCGGACGGTGAGCGCCAGACCGGCGGTGAGGCCACCGGCGAAGCCGCCGCCGGGGAAGTTGTGGCCGGCGAGCAGCAGGTAGATGGAGAAGACGATGATGGAGTGGAAGATCAGCCGGGTGACGACCTCGAAGATGATCGAACGGCGTTCCGGGGCCAGGGTCCGGCCGGCCACGATCCATGCGTCGCGGCTGGAGGCGGCGAACCGGCGGCTCATGGCCAGCGTGGCGTCGTCACGGGTGTTTCCGCCGCCGCCGGGGCTGCGGCGTCCGACGGAACCCTCGGCCACGGTGGAGGAGGCGCGCATCCCCTCGCCGCGGCTCCGTACGAAGATCAGGCTGGCAACGCCGGTGGCGGCCAGCGCGAGCACCGAGATTTCCCCGAAGGTGTCCCAGGCCCGGATGTCCACCAGTGTCACGTTGACGATGTTGAGTCCGCCGCCGCCCTCATACGCCAGCTTCGGGAACTCCAGGGAGACGGGCGCAGCCACCCGGGCGCCGAGGGCGTAGATGGCGACGAACACCATGGTGATCCCGAAGGCGGCGCCTATGATCACGCGGACCACCCGGTATTTTCCGCCCGTCCGGTCGCGCAGTTCCGCCGGGAGGCTGCGCATGGCCAGGACAAAGGCCACCAGGATGATGGTTTCCACCAGCATCTGCGTCAGTGCGAGGTCCGGGGCGCCCTGCAGCGCGAACATCAGGGCGATGCCGTAGCCGGTGACGGACACCATCAGCACGGCCAGGAACCGCTTGTTGGCGCGCACCGCGGCCAGCGCCCCGATCACAATGCCGGCGCCCGCCACGATCTGCAGCGGGGAGTTGGGGTCAATGATGTAAAGGTTCTCCGGCAGCGGCTTGTTGGCCAGCACCAGCGCCGTGAGCGGAAGGACGAACGCCACGGTCAGGATGACGGACAGGTAGAAATACAGCGAACCTCGCTGGGTCCGGCCGGTGATCCAGACTGCGGCGTCGTCGAGCGCACCGATGGCCAACTGGTAGGTGCGGTCTCCGTCGATCCAGGCGGGGACCAGGCCCTGGAGCCGGGAGACGGCGTTGCGGCCGTAGAACATGGCCAGGCCGAGGGCGAAGGTGATGGCGGTCAGCCCCAGGGCCGGGGTCACACCGTGCCACAGCGCCAGGTGGCCGGCGGCGGCGGCCGGGTCTTCGCCATCGGGCACGAACAGCGCCGCGTACGGCTGGATCCAGCTGTCCACCGGTGCCGGCCACAGCCCGTAGACGATCGTCAGCAGGCTCAGGATGGCGGGGGCGGCCAGGAACGCCGGCTTGATCGGTTTGAACGGGGTGGTCTCAACGCCGGGCTTAACGGCGAAGGCGCCCCACATGAACCGGGCGCTGTAGGCGAAGGTCAGGATGGAGCCCAGGACCAGGCCGACGAGGATCAACAGCCCCCACGGGCCGGCGCCGTTGCCGTAGTGGACGAAGGCCTCGAAGATCGATTCCTTCGCGACGAAGCCGGCCAGCGGCGGGATGCCGGCCATCGAGGCGGCGCCGATGGCGGCCACGACGGCGAGCGCCCGGGAGGAGCGGCAGACGCCGGAGAGCTTGCGGATGTCGCGGGTTCCGGCCTGGTGGTCAATGATGCCGACCACCAGGAAGAGGGTGGCTTTAAAAAGTCCGTGGGCGAGGAGCAGCCCGAGGCCGGCAAGCGCCGCATCGGGCTTGCCGAGCCCCACGACCATGGTCAGGAAGCCGAGCTGGCTGACCGTGCCGTAGGCCAGGATGAGCTTGATATCGGTCTGCCGCAGCGCCCGGTAGCCGCCGACCAGCATGGTGGCCAGGCCGAGGCCGAGCACCACGGGCAGCCAGTACGGGGTGTCCGCGAATCCTGGCGCCAGCCGCGCCACAAGGTAAATGCCGGCCTTCACCATGGCCGCGGCGTGCAGGTAGGCGCTCACCGGCGTGGGAGCCGCCATGGCGCCGGGGAGCCAGAAGTGGAAGGGGACAAGGGCCGATTTGGTGATCGCGCCAATCAAAATGAGGACGACGGCGGCGGCCACGGCTCCCGCGGCGGGCCCCGCGACAAGGGTTGGCGCCAGCTCGAGGATGGCCGAGATCCGGTAGGTCCCGGCACTGAAACCGAGGATGATCAGGCCCACCAGCATGGCAAGGCCGCCGGCGGTGGTGACGATGAGGGCCTGCAGGGCGGAGCGCCGCGCGGAGAGCCTGGTCCGGGCGTAGCCGATCAGCAGGTAGGACAAGACCGTGGTCAGTTCCCAGAAGATGAACATCAGGAGCAGGTCATCTGCCGTCACCAGGCCGAACATCACCCCGGCGAAGGCCAGCAGCTGGGCGCCGAATCCGCCGAGGTTCTCATCCTTGTCCTTGAAGTACCGGGCGCAGTAGACAAGGACCAGCGCACCCACGCCGAGGACGAGCAGGGACATGACCCAGGCCAGGGCGTCCAGCCGGAAGGCGAGCTCGATCTTCAGCTCGGGGATCCAGGGCAGGACTTCGGCGACGCCGGTGCCCGCAGAACTGCCACGGGGTGTTCCGGCGTCGGCATAGACGGCGCCGTGCTGCAGGATCAGCCAGACGAACGAGGCCGCGGGCACCGCCGCGAGGGCGTAAAACGAATTCCGGCCGAACGTCCGGAAGAGAAATGGCGCCACAGCAGCCACCGCAAAGTGCACGGCAAGGACTGTGATCACTGGTATCTCCGCAACGTCAGGATTTCGATTGTCAAAAAGTTGGAGCAGGCGGCGCATTCGTTAGGTTCAGTCCGGACAGTTTACCAAGCGTTGACAAATTCTTTTGGTATGGTGCGTCGGGTCGTGCGCGCTGTGCGGATAATATTCACGCTATGAACTCCGCTGCTGCCCCCGAGGCCATGCGTCCCGCGTCGGAACTGGAATCCGGACGCCAGGCCTCCCATAAGGGGCGCATCCTCGCGTGGGCGGCCTGGGACTGGGGCTCGGCCGCCTTCAATGCTGTCATGACCACGTTCGTGTTCACCGTGTACCTGACCTCCAAGGCGTTCGGCGGCGAGGACCAGGCATCCGCAGTCCTTGGCGGCGCACTGGCCATCGCCGGTGCCGCGATCGCGCTGCTGGCACCTGTCACGGGACAGCGCTCGGACACCGGCGGGCGCCGGAAGCTCTGGCTGGGGGTCAACACCGCCGCCGTCGCGCTCCTGACCGCACTGTGCTTCTTTGTCTTCCCGCGCCCGGAGTTCCTGCTGCTCGGGGTGACGCTGATAGCGCTGGGGAACGTGTTCTTTGAGTTTGCCGGCGTTAACTACAACGCCATGCTCGCCCAGATCTCCACCCCGCAGAACATCGGCAAGGTCAGCGGCTTCGGCTGGGGCATGGGCTACCTCGGCGGCATCGTGGCGCTGCTGATCGTTCTCCAGCTGTTTGTCCAGCCCAGCTTCGAATGGTTTGGCGGCTCGACGGAGGACGGCCTCAACATCCGCCTGGTCGCGGTGTTCTCGGCCTTGTGGTTCTTCATCTTTGCGCTGCCCGTGCTGTTCGCCGTGCCGGAACTTCCCAAGGCCAAGCAGGGCGCCGGCCTCGGATTCCTGGCGTCCTACGGCCTGCTGGTGCGGCGGATCAAGGCGATTTACCGGACCAGCCCGCACACCATCTACTTCCTGCTCGCCAGCGCCGTGTTCCGGGACGGGCTGGCCGCCGTGTTCACCTTCGGCGGCATCATCGCCGCGGGAACATTCGGCTTCGAACTCAAGGACGTCATCTTCTTCGCGATCTTCGGGAACGTCGTTGCCGCGGCGGGTGCCATCGCGGGCGGCTTCCTCGACGACCGGATCGGGCCGAAGGCGGTCATTGCCGGTTCGCTGGTGGGGCTGCTGGTCTCCGGCTCCATGATCCTGGTCCTCGGCAACGGGAACTATTCCTTCTTCGGCATGGGCTGGGCCGGCACCACCACGTTTTGGATCTTTGGCCTGTTCCTGTGCCTCTTCGTGGGGCCGGCGCAGTCCTCCTCGCGGGCCTACCTGGCCCGGCTTGCCCCGCACGGCGAATCCGGTGAGCTGTTTGGCCTCTACGCCACTACAGGCCGGGCCGTCAGTTTCCTCGCTCCCGCACTCTTTACGCTGTGCATTGCGGTCGCTGCCCCGCTGGTGGCACCCGGCGAGGCGCAGCGTTGGGGCATCCTCGGCATCATGGTGGTGCTCCTGGCCGGACTGCTGCTCCTGCTCCCGGTCAAGGCACCGGACAAGACCGAAATCGCCGTCGTTCCTGCAGCTTGAAGCTGCCCCGGAATCCCGCGCAGCACACTAGGCTGGAGGAATGAACGTGGATGAAACAGACCTCCCGGGCCTGGGCCGGCGCAAGGACTTCATGACCGCCTCAGGCCGGCGGATCGGCGTCGTGGAATACCGCGAAGGCCAAACTGAACTGATCGTCTCGACTTGGGACGATCCGGACACCTGCCAGGCGTCCATTCCGCTGACGGCCGACGAGGCCGCCGCCCTCGGAAACCTGCTGGGCGGCCAGCGGCTCGCCATGCAGCTCTCGGAAGCGCACCGCGAGGTTCCGGGCATCGTCACCCGGCAGTTCTCCATCGCCGCCGGCTCCCCATTCCACAACCAGCCAATGGGCAAAGCCGCCATCCGGACCCGGAGTGGCGTCTCGATCGTCGCTATCATGCGCGAAGGCCAAGTGCTCCCCTCCCCGGGACCCGACGTCGTCCTGCACCCCGGAGATCTCCTCGTAGCAGTGGGAACCCAAGAAGGCCTGGACACGGCGGCCGGCATCCTGCGCAACGGCTGACGGTATGGATCCGCTCGCACTGACCCTCATTGAACTTGGGGCCGTCGTGTTCTGCCTCGGCCTGCTGGCGAGGCTGGCCGGGCGGATCGGCATGTCCCCCATTCCGCTGTACCTCATCGGCGGCCTGTTCTTCGGGGCAGGCGGCCTGGTGAAACTCGAAGGAATGCACGAGTTTGCGCACCTCTCGAGCGAGATCGGCGTCATCCTCCTCCTGCTTATGCTCGGATTGGAATATACGGCGGCCGAACTGGTCACGGGGCTGCGGCGCTCCTGGCAGGCCGGCGTCCTGGACCTGGTCCTGAACTTCCTGCCGGGCGCCCTGCTCGCCGTACTGCTGGGCTGGGGAGTCGTCGGAGCGATGGTAATGGGCGGTGTCACCTATATTTCGTCGTCAGGGATCGCCGCCAAGGTGATCACGGATCTGGGGCGGATCGGCAACCGCGAGACTCCGGTGGTTCTTTCGATCCTCGTGTTCGAGGACCTCGCCATGGCGGTCTACCTGCCGATCCTGACGGCGACGCTGGCCGGCGTCAGCTTCGTCGTCGGGCTGCAGACCGTGGGCATCTCGCTCGCCGTCGTCACCTTGGTGCTGCTCGTGGCACTGCGGCACGGGCACCACGTGTCCAAGGCAGTGCACAGCGAGAACTCCGAAGTGTTCCTGCTCAACCTGCTCGGCGCCGCCCTGCTGGTGGCCGGACTGGCAGCCGCCATGCAGGTGTCAGCGGCGGTGGGAGCCTTTATGCTCGGAATCGCCATTTCGGGTGCCACTGCGCACAGCGCCACCCGGATCCTCGAGCCGTTGCGGGACCTCTTTGCAGCCATCTTCTTCGTGGTCTTTGGCCTCAACACGGACCCCACCACCATCCCGCCCGTGCTCGGCTGGGCCCTCCTCCTGGCCGTCGTCACCGCGGCCACCAAGATGCTCACGGGGATCTGGGCGGCGAAGCGCGCCGGGATCGGCGTGCCGGGTCGTTTCCGCGCCGGCGCCGCGCTGATCGCCCGAGGGGAATTCTCGATCGTTATCGCCGGGCTCGCCGTCGCCTCAGGTGTGGTCCCGCAGGAGCTCGCGGCCCTGGCCACCGCCTATGTGCTGATTATGGCCGTGACTGGCCCGCTCGCCGCCCGGTTCGTGGAGCCGGTGGTGGCGATGCTGCGCCGGCCCGCGAAAACGCGGACGGTCCGGACAGCGGACGGGATCTAGATGTCCGTGCGGTGGAAGTTCAGGTGGCTGCGGCTCGCCGTCGGGCCGCGCTGGCCCTGGTAGCGGTTGCCGTACTCGCCGGAGCCGTACGGGTGCTCGGCGGCAGAAGTGAGCCGGAAGAAGCACAACTGGCCGATCTTCATGCCCGGCCACAGCTTGATCGGCAACGTCGCCATGTTGGACAGCTCAAGGGTCACGTGCCCGGAGAAGCCCGGATCGATGAACCCTGCCGTCGAGTGCGTGAGCAGGCCCAGCCGGCCCAGCGAGGACTTGCCCTCAAGCCGGGCGGCGATGTCGTCGGGGAGCGTCACTGTCTCGTAGGTGGAGCCAAGCACGAATTCCCCGGGATGAAGAATAAACGGTTCGCCGGCCTCAACCTCCACTAGACGGGTCAGCTCGGGCTGTTCCTCCGCCGGGTCAATATGGGCGTACTTGTGGTTGTCGAAGAGCCTGAAGAATTTGTCGATCCGGACGTCAACCGACGATGGCTGAACCATGGCGGGGTCGAACGGCTCCAGAACGATCCGTTGGGAATTGATTTCGGTACGAATGTCGCGGTCAGAGATCAGCACACGTTCAAATTACCGTACTCGCCGTGGACAAACGTGCGCGGGGCCAGTGTTACAGCACTGCTGTTACTGCTCTGCTTGTTCCTCAAGCACCGACTTGAGCTGCTCCAGCTGGCAGACTTCCGCCTTCATCCGGCGACGGAAGGGGGACTTCAGCCGGGCCAAGAGTCCCCGGGGTTCGCATTCCAGCGCAAAGCGGACCCGGGTGCTGGCGCCTTCCGTGCTGAGGTAGTAGCCGCCGCGCGTCCGCTCGGGCCCGGCAAGGACCTTGTACCGGATCTCCGCCCCGGGCCGCGCCTCGGTGATCTCGAAGTCGCCGCAGACCAGTCGTCCTCCCGGCGCGGCGATGGTTTGCCGATAAACGGCGCCCTTGGACCCGGCAGCGCCCGATTCCAGCTCAATGCTGCGGACACCGGCACGCCAGCTGGGCAGGTTGCGGGCGTCGACCAGGAAGTCATACACGCTCCTGGCATCCCGTTGGATGACGACGTCGTACTCTGCGATTGCCACGGAAATCCTTGCTGGGCGGACGGCTAATGGGCGTAGCCCGCTTCCCCGGAACTGCAGCTAACTCGTTCAGGATAGACAGCAAGGCCCGCCCCGCGCGGCTGCGGGGGCGGGCCTTTATCGAAGAGTTATGGGGCTGACCGGGTTGTGTACCGCTCCGTGACTCCTTCGCAGGGGCCGCGGGGTCGGCCGGGGGACGGCGTTTCCGGTGCCTGGCCCGATACTTCGGAGCGGGAGAGGACTGCCGCCCATTTGACCCGAATGGCCGTTCTGCGGAGCGGCTTAGCGTCCATTTGCGGCAAACGGACGAGCGCGCGGCCCGCGACGCCGCCGGGCGATGTGTTCGGCGAACTCCCGCGGCTGGGGTAAGGTAAATCTCGTTGTTCCCCGGGACCAAGTCCAGAATTCCGGACGGTCCCACTGCGGCTGTAGCTCAATGGTAGAGCGCTAGCTTCCCAAGCTTGATACGCGGGTTCGATTCCCGTCAGCCGCTCCAATCCCCCGCAGAAACTCCGGTCGGCGGCCCCAGGGCCGTTAGGTCCCTACCTGTATCGTTCGAAGTCAGGAACCTCTCGGGTTCCGCTACAGGAGCGATCATGGCTGACAAATCCCCCCGCCAAGCAGCATCCAAGAAATCCGGCAAATCCATCAAGGAAAAGCGGGCCGACAAGAGGACCGCTGCAGCGCCGCCCAGCTCCCTGGACAAGGCCACCAGCTCCAAGCCGGCGAGTCCCAAAAAGAAGTGAGGGCCACCATGAGCCACCTCACCCTCGGAGTCCTTGCCAGCACGCGGAAACCTGACGAGCGGCGCCTCCCGATCCACCCCTTCCACCTGGACCGCATCGCCCCGGAACTCCGGCAGCAGCTGATCCTCGAGGAGGGCTACGGCAGGCGCTTCGGCATCTCAGACGCCGATCTGGCACCCCTCGTGGGGCGCATCGTCCCGCGTGCGCAGCTGCTGGCCGAGACCGACGTCGTCCTCCTCCCCAAGCCGCAGCCTGAGGACCTCGCCGAACTGCGGGACGGGCAGGTCTTCTGGGGCTGGCCGCACTGCGTCCAGGACCGGGCCATCACCCAGCTGGCGATCGACAAAAAGCTCACACTGATCGCCTTCGAGGCGATGAACCACTGGGCCAGCGACGGCGGCTTCGGTCTGCACGTGTTCCACAAGAACAACGAGCTGGCCGGCTACTGCTCGGTGTTGCACGCCCTGGCCCTGACAGGTTCCACCGGGGTCTACGGCCGCAGGCTGAGCGCCGTCGTCATCGGCTTCGGGGCCACGGCCCGCGGCGCGGTCACGGCCCTGAACGCCCACGGCGTCCATGACGTCCAGGTGCTGACCAACCGCGGGGTTGCCGCGGTGGGCTCTCCCATCCATTCGGTGCGGATCGCGCAGTTCGACCACGACGACAAAGCTCCGTTCCTCAGCGAGGTCATCACCGAGCGCGGCCGCGTGCCGCTCGCGCCGTTCCTGGCTGAGAGTGACATCGTGGTCAACTGCACCCTCCAGGACCCGAACGCCCCGCTGACGTATCTGCGCTCCGAGGATCTGGACGCCTTCCGGCCCGGAAGCCTGATCGTGGACGTGTCCTGCGACGAGGGTATGGGCTTCAGCTGGGCGAAGACCACCACGTTCGCCGAGCCGACGTTCAAGGTTGGGGACCACATCGACTACTACGCGGTGGACCACAGTCCCTCCTACCTGTGGAATTCGTCCAGCTGGGAAATCAGCGAGGCGCTGCTGCCGTTCCTGGAAACTGTGATCACCGGCTCCGAGGCCTGGGGCGCGAACGAGACCATCCGCCGCGCGATCGAAATCCGCGACGGCGTCATCCTCAATCCGGATGTGCTGCAGTTCCAGCAGCGCGAGGCGGAGTACCCGCACGCACCGCTGGCAGGCTAGCCACAAGCTAGGGTGTGGCGGCTGCGGGCCGCCCGCCCGGGCACTCCCCCCGGCCGGCACCCCTGCGGACAATCTTCACGAGCCGCCGCTGGTCCTTCAGGTCCATCTTGAGCATCAGCTGGTCACGGCGCGCCAGCACGACGGCGACCGTCGCCGCGGCCAGCGCCGGCACCCCGACGGAAACCAGGATGGCCGTTTGCGGATCCACGTGCTCGGCGAGCCAGCCGATCATCGGCCCGCCGATGGCCTGACCGCCGATCAGCACCATGATGTACAGGCTCATGACGCGCCCCCGGATGGCCATATTGGAGCTGATCTGGACCAGCTGGTTGGCGGCGGTCAGGAACATCAGGCACCAGAACCCGGCCAGCACCATCGCCGCCCCAAACCACACCATGGATGGCGCCAGCGCCGCCAGGCAGAGCATGAGCCCGTACATTCCGGCTCCCAGCATCACCGACCGCAGCCGCAGTTCACGCCGGCGCGCGGAGGTGATGGCCCCGGCCAGCGCCCCAAGGGCCACCAGCGCGTTGAGCAGTCCGTAGCCGCCGGCGCCGACGTCGTACACGTGGTCCGCGAAAGCGGCCAGCAGCACCGGCAGGCTCATCGCGAACACCGCGACGAAGCCGGCCATCAGCCACGGCCAGTAGATGGTGGGTTTGCTCAGCGCGTAGTTCAGCCCTTCGCGCAGCATCCCCTTGCGTTTGGGCACCGGCGCGCTGATGTACAGCTGGTCCTTCCGCAGGGCGAACAGCATCGCGACGGTGAAGCAGCAGGCGACGGCGTTCGCGGCGAACGCCCAGCCGGCCCCCACCGCGGTGAGCAGCAGCCCGGCGAGCGCCGGACCGATCAGGCCGCCGAGCTGGAACGTCGTGGAGTTCACGCTGATGGCGTTCCGGAGGTAGGCCGGGCCGACGAGTTCGTTGACGAAGACCTGCCGTGCGGGCTGGTCCAGCACAGTGACCAGGCCAAGGACGAGGGCGATCACGTACACGTGCCAGACCTCGATCCGCTGGCTCAGCGCGAGCACCGCGAGGATGGCTGCCAGCACGGCGGCCACTGACTGGCACAGCATCAGGATCTTCCGCTTCGCGAAGCGGTCCGCCATCATGCCCGCCCACGGGCCCAGGAACAGCGAGGGCAGGAACTGCAGGGCCACGGTGATCCCGACGGCGGTGACGGAACCGGAGAGCTGGAGCACCAGCCAGTCCTGGGCGATCCGTTGCATCCAGAGGGCGATCACGGCGATGAAGTGGCCGGTCGCGAAGATCCGGAAATTGCGGACCTTCAGCGAGATGAAGGTATGGCGCCACGGCAGGCGCTGGGAGACGACGGCGATGGGCTGGGTAACGGTGTCCGGCAGGGCAGTGACGTTGGCCTCTAACGTCGGTGGGGGTGCCACAGAAAGTCCTCACGGGCGCGGGTGAGCGGGAATGCCTTAACGCTAAGCTGGCCGCAACGGATTGTGGAAGCTTATTCACCGCATAACTCGCATTACGAAATGCAATGCGGCGCGAGGGCGCCGCAGCTCAGGAGACCGCATGTTCGAACCCGCCCAGCTCCGCTCCTTCCTGGCCGTGGCCGAAACACTCAGCTTCACCAAGGCCGCTGAACGGCTGGGCCTCGCGCAGCCGACCGTCAGCCAGCACGTCCGCAAGCTCGAGGCCGCGGCGAAACGGGTCCTGGTGGCACGCGACACCAGGGACGTGCGCCTGACCGACAACGGGGACGCCATGGCCGGTTTCGCCCGCAGCATCCTCTCCGCGCACGACGCCGCCTCCCGCTACTTCTCCGGATCGGCCATGCGCGGCCGGCTGCGCTTCGGCACGGCCGACGACCTCGCGATCACCGGCCTGCCAAGGATTCTGCGGGAGTTCCGGCAGGTCTACCCGCAAATCAACCTGGAACTCACAGTGGGTCAAAGCGACCAGCTCTACAAGCGCCTCAACGCCGGCCAACTGGACCTTGTGTTCGTCAAGTGGGTGGCCGGTGCCAAGGACGGCACCGTGGTGCAGCAGGATTCCTTCGCCTGGGTGGGCCTGGAGCAGACCACGCTGGACCCGGCCGAGCCCGTGCCGCTCATTGCCTACCCCGCCCCGAGCCTGAGCCGGAAGCTGGCCATCGACGCGCTTGAATCCGCGGGCCGGACCTGGCGGATCACGTGCACCACCCGGCAGATCAGCGGGGTGCTGGCCGCAGTCCGGGCCGGCATCGGCGTCGCGGTGATGCCGTCCTCACTGGTGCCGGACGACCTGAAGATCATCACCCGGCGCTTCGACCTGCCCCCGGTGGGCGACGTCGATTTCACCTTGATCCGCAACCCGCTGGCCAACACCGAGGTGATCGAGGCCCTGACGCAGACGATCGCGGGACGGACCCTGAAGCGCTCAGCCTGAGGTGCCTGCGTACCCGGGGATGTACCTACTCGGATTACGTACTTACGCATACCATTGATCCACTCGGATTCGTGACATATCCTGAGTGTGTTGAAGGTCAAGCAGAGGCCTGTGACAACGATTCAAAATTACGAGCGCTGTCCTTTGTGTCTGCCGTACGGCGACCCTCCGGAGGCGTTCGGGATAGGCCGACAATGACGCCAGCCATTAACCGTCCGCACACCCCCTCTATGCCGGCAGGCCGCAGCCTGAAGACTGTGGGCCCGCTCTCCCAGGCAGTGCAGCGCGGCGCCGCCGCGCACCACCCCAGCCGCGGACGCCTGGACCCGCATCCTACGACCCTCGTTGAGGCCGAATACGTCGGCAGCCCTTACTGCGAACGCTGCGGGACGGACGAGTTCATCTACCTTGAGACTTTTGTCCCTGCCACGCACCACAGGGACGGTTCCATCAACAAGTTGGGCGAAGTCACGTACTTCTGCTCCGGTTGCGACGACTTCTCCGCCCACGCCGTGCCGGCCTCGTGGGTTCCGCCCGGCTGGTACTTCGGCTGAGCCGGCGGGCTCAGGCCCACATACGACGACGAGCCGGGCGGCCACTATTGGAGGGTGGCCGCCCGGCTCGTTTTCTTGCCCCGGGGGAGGGCCTACATCAGCCCATCCGAAATGTTGTTCGGGGTACCGAAGCGGTGCGCCGTGATACTGATGGCCTGCTCGTGCAGGAACGGCAGCAGCTCAACGCGTCCGGCTTCGGTGACCGGGTGGAAGTAGACCGCCAGGTCGGGACGTCCGCCGGTCGCCTCGGCCAGGGCCCTGGCGTTGCCACCAATGAGCCTGATCCGTGAGCTCGACAGCCTGGACGCACCGGCGAGCTTGCCCGCGGAGGCCAGCCAGTCGGCGTCGTTCTCCACCGTCACGTCGACTCCGAGGCCGGAGAACACGGTGCGCAACTGGGCGGGAACTTCGACGGCGGTGGACACCGTCAGCGCGGAGCCCGCCAGGACGCCGGCCGCCACAGTCCGGACCAGGTGGGCGAGCGGTTCGCCTTCGGAGAGCCGCACACTGACCGGCAGGGCCCGGTAGCGGAAGATGTTCCGCTCGGCGCTCAGCCCGGAGACGTCCTTGGCCGTGCCGAATTCCTCGGCCCAGGCGAGGGCGTCGGAGGCCAGGGCACGCTGCAGCGGCTCCAGCTCGCCGGCAGCCAGGACACCGCGGGCCGCCTGCTCGATCCTGCGGACTCCCGCGTGGACGGGAGCGGCGGCCGGGGTGCCGGCAGCGGTGCTGGACTTGCTGGCCCATTCGCCGAGTCCGACAAGGTAGTTGGGCCCGCCGGCCTTGGTGCCGGCGCCGACGGCGGATTTCTTCCAGCCGCCGAACGGCTGGCGCTGCACGATGGCGCCGGTGATGCCGCGGTTGACGTAGAGGTTGCCGGCCTGGACGGTGCCGAGCCAGAGGCCCACTTCGTCCGGGTTCAGCGAGTGCAGGCCGGACGTAAGGCCGTACTCGATCTGGTTCTGGATGGCGATGGCGTCCTCCAGGGTCGCCGCGGTCATCACGCCCAGGACCGGGCCGAAGAACTCGGTGAGGTGGAAGTACGAGCCGCGGCGGACGCCGTAGCGGACGCCCGGGCTCCAGAGCTTGCCCGATTCGTCCAGCTTCCGGGGCTCGACGGCCCAGCTTTCGCCTTCACCCAGGGTGGTGAGGGCGTTGAGGAGCTTGCCATTGGCGGGTTCGATGATCGGCCCCATCTGGCTGGCCGGGTCCTCCGGGTAACCGACCTTGAGCGAGGTGACGGCGTCGATCAGCTGGTTGTGGAACCGCTTGGATTTGGCCACGGATCCCACGAGGATCACCAGCGAGGCGGCCGAGCACTTCTGCCCGGCGTGGCCGAAGGCGGAGTACGCGACGTCTTTCGCGGCCAGGTCCAGGTCGGCACTGGGGGTGACGATAATGGCGTTCTTGCCGCTGGTCTCGGCCAGCAGCGGCAGGTCCTGGCGGAAGGAACGGAACAGTTCGGCGGTCTCGTAGCCGCCGGTGAGGATGACCCGGTCCACGGCGGGGTGGGCGATCAGCTGCCGGCCCAGCTCACGTTCGCCCAGCTGGACCATGGAGAGCACGTCGCGCGGGACGCCAGCTTCCCAGAGTGCCTCGATCATCACGGCACCGCTGCGGCGGGCCTGCTTGGCGGGCTTGATCACGACGGCGGAGCCGGCGGCGAGTGCGGCCAGGGTGGAGCCGGCCGGGATCGCGACCGGGAAGTTCCACGGCGGGGTGACGACGGTGAGTTTGGCCGGGACGAAGGTGGCGCCGTCGACGTCGTCGAGCTTGCGGGCCGATTCGGCGTAGTAGTGCGCGAAGTCAACGGCCTCGCTGACCTCCGGGTCGCCCTGGTCGATGGTCTTGCCGGTTTCGCTGGCCATGACCTCCAGCAGTTCGGCGCGGCGGGCTTCGAGGACATCGCCGGCGCGGTGCAGGATCGCCGCGCGCTCGTCACCGGAGAGGGCGCCCCAGGCCTTTCCTTTTTCCACCGCCGTCTCGATCACGGCGTTGAGGGTCTGCTCATCGTTGATGGTGGCCGCTTCCACGGCGGCGTTGCCGAGCGTGGAGAACGGGACGCGGCCCAGGATGGCGCGGCCCCAGTCGCGGTTCGCGGGCAGCGAGGGGTCGGTGTCGGCGGTGTTCGCGAAGGAGCCGTGCGGCGTCGGCTCGGCCGGGAGGGCGCGGTTCTGCCGGCGGTTGGGGGCCGGGACCTCGTCGTCGAGCTTGGCGAGGGAAGCGAGGAAGCGCTGCTTTTCGCGTTCGAACAGCGTTTCGTTCTCGCTGAGCTCGAAGACGGCGGACATGAAGTTTTCCTGGCTGGCGCCCTCTTCGAGGCGGCGGATCAGGTAGGCGATCGCGACGTCGAACTCGGCCGGGTGGACCACCGGCGTGTAGAGGAGCAGTGAGCCGACGTCCTTCCTGACGGCTTCAGCCTGGCCCTGGGCCATGCCGAGCAGCATCTCGAACTCGATGCCGGACTTCACTCCGCGCTGTTTGGCGAGCAGCCAGGCGAAGGCGATGTCGAAGAGGTTGTGGCCGGCGACGCCGATCCGGATGTTGCCGATCCGGTCCGGGTGCAGTGCGTAGTTGATGACGCGCTTGTAGTTGGTGTCCGAGTCCTGCTTGGAGCCCCACGTGGCGAGCGGCCAGTCATGCAGGGACGCTTCGACCTGTTCCATCGGCAGGTTGGCGCCCTTGACGACGCGGACCTTGACCGCGGCGCCGCCGTCGGCGCGGCGGGCGGCGGCCCAGTCCTGCAGGCGGATCATGGCGGCGAGGGCGTCCGGGAGGTAGGCCTGCAGCACGATGCCGGCCTCGAGGCTCTTGAACTCGGGCTTGTCCAGGATCCTGGTGAAGACCGCGATGGTCATGTCGAGGTCCTTGTACTCCTCCATGTCCAGGTTGATGAACTTGGCTTTCTGTCCGCCGGCTGCAAAGGAGGCGGCGCGCGCGAAAAGCGGGGTGAGCTTCTCGACGACGTGCTCCACGGCCTCGTCGAAGGCCCAGGCTGAGTGCGGGGCCACCGTGGAGGAGACCTTGATGGAGACGTAGTCCACGTCGGGGCGGGACAGGAGCTTGTGGGTTCCCTCCAGGCGACGGGAGGCCTCGTGTTCGCCGAGGACTGCTTCGCCGAGGAGGTTGACGTTGAGCTTGATCCCGTCCTTGCGGATCTTGGCGATGGCGGGGCCGAGCTTGGCGTCGGTGGCATCAACGATGAGGTGGCCGACCATTTCACGGAGCACGCGGCGGGCGATCGGGATGACTACCTGCGGCAGGACCGGAGCCATGGTGCCGCCGAGCCGGACGGCGCTGCGCATGTACCAGGGCAGGAAGGCGGGGACCTTGGGGGCCAGGGCGGCGAGGTTGCGGGCGGCGACCTCCAGGTCTTCCGGGCGGACGACGCCGTCGACGAACCCGACGGTGAAATCAAGGCCGTTGGGGTCCTTCAGGACACCGGCGAGATGCTCGGCGGAGGCGTCAACGGGGACCTTGGCGGCCTCAGTGAGCCAGTGGCGTACCAGCCCGATGGTCTCCTCGGCGAGGGCTGCAGCCTCAAGGACCGGAGAGCCTTCCGAGACGGGTGCGTGCCCGGCCGCGCTGCCAGTGTTCACGCCGGACTCCGTTGAAATGTTGGTCATGGCTGGTACTCGTTCTTTCTCAAAATGCGGACCGTTCTTGAATCAGTATGCAACCGGATTTTCATAAGATAAAGCGATGTTTTCCGAGCAATACTGGTTAGAAAAACCGAACATTTCCGGGCCAGGTGGACCCGCCCCGGAACACACGAATGCGCTATCACTTTTGGCTCCCATAAGGCGCGGATAGGAGCCAAAAGTGATAGCGCAACTCGGGTAGGTGTACCTAGCCGACGTGGCGGTGCATTTCCACGGCCTCTTCGTGCCGCGGGCTGTCCGGGTTCATCAGCGAGTGCTTGCGGCCGTAGCCGAAGTAGATGACCAAACCGATGACGAGCCAGACGCCGAAGCGCAGCCAGGTCTCCCAGTGCAGCTGGAGCATCAGGAACCCGGAGGCCAGGACACCGAAGGCCGGCACCAGCGGCATAAGCGGCAGCCGGAAGGTGCGCGGCGCGTCGGGCTTCTTGTACCGGAACACGATCACGGAGAAACAGACGACGACGAACGCGGCCAGGATGCCGATGTTGGTCAGGTCCGCGACGGCTTTGATCGGGAACACGCCGGCCAGCAGGGCGGACGCGACGCCGGCGATCCAGGTGACGCGCTGCGGGGTGCCGCGGCTGTCCGTCTTGGCGAACCAGCCGGGGAGCAGCCCGTCGCGGCTCATCGAAAACCAGACCCTCGTGCAGCCCAGGAGGAAGGTGAGCATGACCGTCATGATCGACAGCACGGCAAAGACCGAGATGATCGTCGCGATGACCGGCAATCCCACACTCGTGAAGGCGGAGGCGAAGCCGGCCTTGGGGTCGATGTCCTGGTAGTTCTGCATGCCCGTGAGCACCAGGGTTGCGGCGACGTACAGAAGCATCGCGATTATCAGGGACATAATGATGGCCTTGGGCATGTGCTTCTTGCCGTCCTTCGCCTCTTCCGCAGCGGTGCTCATGGCGTCATAACCGAACACAGCGAAGAACACCGTGGCCGCGCCGGCCACGACCGGGCCGAAGCCGCTGGGCATAAACGGGTTGTAGTTTTCCGTATTGATGTAGAAGATGCCGAGACCGATGATGAAAAGGATCAGGACCACCTTGATCCCGACGGCCACGAGTTCGAAGCGGCCGAAGGTCTTGGTGCCGCGGGACAGGATCCAGGTCACGAGCAGGCAGATCGCGATCGCGGGAACATTGATAATCCCGCCCGTCCCCTCATCGGGAGTCGCTGTCATCCAGGCGGGCATGTGAATGCCGATGCCGGACAGGAAAGCGTCGAAGTAGCCGGAAATGCCGATGGCCACAACGGCCACGATGGCGATGTATTCCAGCAGCAGGTCCCAGCCAATGAACCAGCCGATGATTTCACCGAGCGCCACGTAACCGTAGGTGTAGGCCGAGCCGGCGCGCGGAATCATGCCGGCGAATTCGGCGTAGGACAATGCTGCGGCCGCGGAGGCCAGGCCCGCGATCAGGAACGAGAACAGCACCGCCGGACCGACGCCGGGCTCGGACTCACTGCCGTGGGCCACGAGGCCCGCCAGGGAGAAGATGCCGACGCCGATGATGCCGCCGACGCCGATGGCGGTCAGCTGCCAGAGCCCGAGGCTCTTGAACAGGCCGCTGTGAAGGTTCTCTTCCTCGATGTCGTCGATGGGCTTGCGCCTCAAAATCGACTTGGAGATGTCTTTTGTTGTCATTTCAGGGTCTCCCGCTTAGGTGTGGCACCCATCAATCCACCCTGTGATGGGGGTTACTCAACGACAACAGTATGCAAGTCCGATTGCATTAGATAAAGTGAATTCTCCTAATCAATAACCATTAGAATTCACAAAGGAATACCGATGCTGGATGTCCGGCGGTTGCGCCTGCTGCGCGAACTGAAGATCCGGGGCACCCTGGCCGAGGTCGCGGAGGCGCTCCAGTACAGCCCGTCGTCGGTCTCGCAGCAGCTGGCCCTCCTGGAGAAGGAAGCCGGCGTCGAACTGCTCCGCAAGACCGGACGCCGGGTCCAGCTCACCCCGCAGGCCGAGGTTCTGGTGGCCCACACGGCACAGCTCCTGGAGACCTTGGAACAGGCCGAGGCGGACCTGGCAGCCTCACTGACCACCGTGACGGGAACAGTCCGCATTGCCGTGTTCCAGTCCGCGGCGCTGGCCCTGATGCCCGACGCCCTCACCCGGATGTCGTCACGGTATCCCGAAGTCCGGATAGAAATGACCCAGCGGGAACCCGAAACGGCACTTCATGAGACCTGGGCCCGGGACTTCGACCTGGTGATTGCCGAGCAGTACCCCGGACACGCGGCACCCCGCTATGCCGAGCTCGACCGGCTCCGGCTCACAAGCGATGCGATCCGCCTCGCGGTTCCGCCACACGCCGCCGACCGGCCGGCCGTAACATCCCTCACCGACACCGCCGGGCTGGCCTGGGTGATGGAGCCCCGTGGGGCCGCGTCACGGCATTGGGCCGAGCAGGCCTGCCGCAGCGCCGGCTTCGAGCCCGACGTCCGCTTCGAAACCGCCGACCTGCAAGCCCAGATCCGGCTGATCGAATCCGGGAACGCCGTGGCCCTCATGCCGGACCTCGTCTGGACCGGAAGAGGCACAACGTCGCAACTGATCACCCTGCCGGGCGATCCGCACCGGACCATCTTTACCTCGGTGCGGCACTCCAGCACCAAGCGCCCGGCCATCCTGGCTGCCCGGGAGATCCTGGCCGAGACGGCCGCGTCCATCCCGCCCGCCGGCCCGTAAACGGCCGGACGTTGTTGTCAGGCGTTGTTGGCTGGCTCACAGCGTTTGCGGCGCCCCGGCGCTAGACTGGTGCCGTTATGAATCGCACAATATTCAAGTCCAAAATCCACCGCGCCACGGTCACGCACGCGGACCTCCACTATGTCGGTTCGGTCACCGTGGACCTGGATCTGCTGGAAGCGGCCGACATCCTTCCCGGCGAACTGGTGTCCATTGTCGACGTCACCAACGGCGCCCGGCTGGAGACGTACACGATTGCCGGCGAACGCGGTTCCGGGGTGATCGGGATCAACGGCGCCGCTGCGCACCTTATGCACGAGAACGACATCATCATTCTGATCACCTACGCCCAGATGACCACGGAGGAAGCCAGGGCCTACAGCCCCAAGGTGGTCCATGTGGATAACGACAACAAAATTGTCCAGATCGGCAACGACCCCGCGGAGGGCCATACCCCCGGAATCATGCGCCCCCCGTACGCGCTGAACAACGCCACGCTGAACTGACGACCGGATCCAGCCTGCCTACTTCCGCCGTAACAGGCGCCCGGCGTAAATAGAGCTGATTATTCTGGGAGGGTGACTGCCACCCATTCCCCGCCCCCGGCGCTGGGGACCGCCGCATGCTAGGCGTTCTCGCCGGGTTCTTCGTGGTCTGGTGCATCATTCTGGTGGGCACGTTTGTCGGCCGGCTCGGCATTCTGGGCGAGAACGCCCGCTCCGTGCTCAGCGCCCTGACCTTCTTCGTCGCCAGTCCGGCGCTGCTGTTCGAAACGCTCAGCAAGGCCAAACTCCACAACGTCTTCGCCGCACCCCTGCTGGTCACGGCTGCCGGGGCGATCGCGACGGCGGCGCTGTTCTTCGTCATCGTCCGTTTCCTGCTCAAACGCTCGGTTCCGGAATCCCTCATGTCCTCCATGGGCGCGTCGCTGGCCAATTCCGCCAACCTGGGCATCCCCATTGCCGTTTTCGTCCTCGGCGACGCAAGCTACGTGGCTCCGCTGCTGATCTTCCAGCTGGCCTTCTTCACGCCGCTGTTCCTGATGGCCCTCGACGCCACCACGAGCAAACACCGGACCACCCCGCTGGGCTTCGGTCTGATGATCCTGCGGAACCCCATGATCGTGGGCTCCGGGCTCGGTCTCCTCGTAGCGGGCACGGGCTGGACGGTTCCCGAGCTCGTGATGCAGCCCATCCACCTCATTGGCGGCGCCGCGATTCCGGCCATGCTGATCGCCTTTGGCATGAGTCTCAACGGCTCCCGGCCGCTGCAGGCCTCGGCCAACCGCCGCCTCGACACCGTGCTGGCGAGCGGCTTCAAGCTCATCGTCCACCCGGCGCTGGCCTATGTTTTCGCACGTTTCGTCCTCGGCATGGCGGACCAGGCGCTCTTCGCCGTGGTGGTCACCTCGGCGCTGCCCACGGCGCAGAACGTGTTCGTTGTCGCCACCCGCTACCAGACCGGCCTCACCGTCGCGAAGGACACCGTGCTCATCACCACCATCGTTGCCGTGCCGGCCATGATCTGCGTGGCCCTGCTCCTCGCCTGACAGCCAGCCGCGACCGGCGATCCGCCGGTCCCGGCTCCAACACCATCCGGAGGACCTCTTGAAGACCAGCCTGGATACCGTCGTCATCGGTGGCGGGGCCATGGGCTCTGCGGCCACCTGGGCCCTGGCAGAGGCCGTCCGGCTGTGGGACGAACTGGAAACGGACAGCGGCGAGCGCCTCCTGGCGCGCACCGGCGTCGTCAACCACGGAACGGATCCCCGGCTGGGCGAGGTGCAGGCCGTGGTCACCGCCGGGGCCTGGACCGCCAAACTGCTCGGTGCCGCGGCGGCGCTCCCCCGGCTCACCGTCACGCAGGAATAGCCGGCGCACTTCGCCATTGCGGACGAGGGCGCGATCTGGCCCGGCTTCAACCATGTCCCGGGCCACGGCGCGGACTTCGCGGACTGGTACTCACCGGTCTACGGCATGCAGACCCCCGGCGCGGGGTTCTCCGGCCACGGGTTCAAATTCACGCCGGTCGTCGGGCGGATCCTCGCCGACCTCGCGACCGGGGAGGGCCCGGCCCCGGCGATCTTCTCGGCGTCCCGCCCGCGGGTCCGCTGACCATCGCCACCCGAAAGCAACGCAGGCGCCGGTAGGCTGGGACCGGCCTTAACACGGTCTGCCGATACCGGGGCAACAGCACGAAGCGGGGACAAATTGCACACCGTCACACCACGCGGGACCACCAGGTCCGGCGCCGTCGACTGGATCACTGCCGGGCTGGCAGGGCTGCTGCTCATCTCCGCCACGGCCTGCGCCGGCCCCGGAACCACGCCGCCTGCCGCCCCGGCCCCCGCCGCGAGCTCCGCCGCCAGTAACGCCGCATCCGCCGCCCCGACCGCCGAAAGCCCCGCGCCTGCCCCCGGGGCCGTTCCGCCGGACCCCGGCACCGCCGGCAAGGCCGTCGACGTGCTGGCCACGATCCCGGTCAAGGGCCGGGCGCCTAAAACGGGTTACTCGCGCGAACAGTTCGGCCAGGCCTGGGCCGACGTCGACCGCAACGGCTGCGACACCCGCAACGACGTGCTCCGCCGGGACCTGACCGCCCTCGCCCTCAAGCCCGGCACCGGGGACTGCGTTGTCCTCTCCGGCATCCTGAACGACCCATACACGGCGGCGCTGATCAACTTCCTCCGCGGCAACAGCACCAGCTCCGCCGTGCAGATCGACCATGTGGTGGCCCTCAGCGATGCCTGGCAGAAAGGCGCCCAGCAGCTCACCGCGGCCCAGCGGCTCGCCCTCGCCAACGATCCGCTGAACCTGCTCGCGGTGGACGGCCCCAGCAACCAGCAAAAGAGCGACGGCGACGCCGCCACCTGGCTGCCGCCGAACAAGTCATACCGCTGCGACTACGTCGCCCGCCAGATCTCGGTCAAGTCCAGCTACGGGCTGTGGGTCACCCAGGCAGAGCACGATGCGATGGCGCGGATCCTTGCCGGCTGCCCGGACACAACAACCCCCGGCAACCAGGGAACCTTGGCCCCGGCAGCACAGGTTCCTGCCGCCCCGGCGGACCCGGCCCCGGCAGCACCGGCGCCCGCTGCGGCCTACTATGCGAACTGCGCCGCAGCCCGGGCCGCCGGAGCCGCACCGCTGCGGGCGGGCCAGCCCGGCTACCGCGAGCAGATGGACGGCGACCGCGACGGCGTCGCCTGCGAATAGGGAGCCGGGCCCTGCGGACTTAGTTCTTCGGCAGCGCGTCCAGCAGCCGCGCGCAGCGGATGAACCCCAGGTGCGAGTACGCCTGCGGATGGTTGCCCAAGTGCGTTTCGGTGCCCGGGTCGTATTCCTCCGGCAGCAGCCCGGTGGGCCCGAACAGGTTGACCAGCTGGTCGAACAGGTCCCAGGCCTCCTCGATCCGCCCCACCGCCACGTAGGCCTCGATCAGCCAGGTGGTGCAGATGTGGAAGCCACCCTCCAGGCCCGGCAGGCCGTCGTCGTACCGGTAGCGGAACACGGTGGGACCCACGCGCAGTTCACGTTCCACCGCCGTGACCGTGTCCAGGAAGCGCTGGTCGGCGACGTCAAGGAGGCCGGACAGCCCGATGTGCAGCACCGCGGCGTCCAGGTCCGGGCTGTCGTAGGCCACGGTGTAGGACGCGGCGCTCTCATCCCAACCCTCGCGCAGGACTTCCTCCCGAATGACTGCCGCCGTCGGCTCCCATTCGGGAAGCGGCGTCCGGCCGTGCCGGGCGGCGGTGCGCAGGGCCCGGTCCAGCGCCACCCAGCACATCACCTTGGTGTAGATGTGGTGCCGGGGAGCCCGCCGGGCTTCCCAGATCCCGTGGTCCGCCTCGTGCCAGCGGGCCAGGACGGCGGCGGCCATCTGGACCATCAGCTCCCAGTGGGCGTCGGCCAGCGCCCCCTGCCGGGCGCTCAGGGCGTCGATGAGCTCGGCGATCGGCCCGAAAACGTCCAGTTGCACCTGGTGGTCCGCGGCGTTGCCGATCCGTACGGGCCGGGAGCCCGCGTACCCGGGGAGGCTTTCGATGATGGCCTCGGTGGACAGCGGGGCCCCGGTAACTGAATAGAGCGGGTGCAGCCATTCCGGGCCCGGGGCGTGGGTGAGAATCCGGCCCAGCCACGCCAGGAAACCCTCCGCTTCGGAGGTCGAGCCGAGGTCCACGAGCGCGTTGACCGTCATGGAACCGTCCCGCAGCCAGCAGTACCGGTAGTCCCAGTTCCGGGTGCCGCCGATCCCCTCCGGCAGCGACGTGGTCGGCGCGGCCAGCACCGCGCCGGTGGGCTCATGGACCAGGGCGCGGAGCACCAGCGCGGACCGCCGGACCAGGGAGGGTTTCACCGCGGGCAGATGGAGTGCCTGCACCCAGCGCCGGGAATGATGCGCGACGGCGGCGCGGCGCGAGTTTTCCTCGGGCGGCTCCGCGCGCTGGGGTTCCGTGTCGCCGCAGCGCAGGTTCAGCACCACCGGGCCGTGCCGCAGCCCGACGTCGGCCGTGGCCGTGGCATGGCGGCCGTCCGACGTAATCGTGAAGCTGACGCCGGGGGCGAGCAGGATGATCGGGTCCGCGGTCCCCACGACGTGCAGCTCGGCACCGCGGGCCTCCATGCTGAAGGGCGCGTTCGCGTAGTCCGGGCGGGGGGCAAAGACAATCCTTGCCGTTCCGGTGCCCGAGAGCACCCGGACCAGGCTGGTTACGCCTTCCGGCGCCGGTTCCAGGTAGTCAGTGACGGTGACGTCGGCCCAGCGGGTTTCCACGATCATGGTGCTGTCCACATAGCGCTGGCCCAGGACCTGCGAGGCCTTCACCGGTTCCACCGAGAAATGCCCGGCCGCGTCGCCGCCGAGCAGATGCGCGAAGAGGGATCCGGAGTCCGGCAGCGGATGGCTCATCCAGCAGATCCTGGCATCCGGGGTGATGAGGGCCGTGGAGGAGCCATTGCCGATCATGGAATGCCGCTCCAGCCCGACTGCGTCCTCCCCGAACAGCCAGGCCCGCCGCAGTTCAAAGAGAATCGCCAGCACCCGGGCGAAGGACTCGGGGTCCCGCAGCCGGTGCGCGGCCAGAGTCGGGCCCTCCCCCACGCGCAGGGCCATGTCCGGCCCGCGCAGAGTGGCCATCGCCAGCTCATCGCTGGCAGCATCCCCCGCGTAAAGGGCTGCGCTGACGCCGAGCATGGAGCGCAAATGTTCCAGGGCGCCGGCCTTGGCCGGCTCCACCACGGACAGGTCCAGGACCGAGCCGTCCACAATGAAGTGCAGCCCGTGGGCCCGGGCGATTTCCTCCGCCTGCTGCGTGGCCAGCGCCGCGACGTCGGGAGCGGCCGGGCGGGTGTGCACGGACACGGCGACGGGCTTCCGCTCGATGGTGATGCCACGGTAGGCGCCCACAGTTTCGGCGAGCGCCTGGCTGGCCTGCTGCAGGACCGATTCGGTGGCGAGGGACAGGCCGTGGGCGTAGCCCATATCGAATTCCGCGCCGTGCGAGCCGACCAGGTGCACTTCGGCGGGAAGGCGGGAGACGGCGGCCAGGTCACGCAGGGAACGCCCCGAGATGACGGCAGCGTGGGTGTTGGGGAGGGCGGCCAGCGCCCGGAGGGCAATCGCGGCGCTGCCCAGCGGCAGGGTCTCAGTGGAGATGCCTTCCGCAGCGCACAGGGTTCCGCCGTAGTTGCAGGCCACCAGCAGCCCCGGGGTGCGGGCCAGGATCTTGAGCTCCGCCAGCAGCTGCGGCGTCAGCCCTTCGTCGGCGGCGTTGGTCTGCACGAAAGCCCGGAGCAGGCCCAGCGGGAGGGACTTCGTCAGGAGGGCAGAGTCGGCCAGGGACTGGTTGAGTGGAGTGGGCATGCGCGGAGTCCTTAGATTAGTCCCCAATGCCTGCGTGAGACCACCGGAAAGGGTGTACTCCCAGTGTCCTCCGGCCCGATTTCCCGGGGGTGTCCCGGCTGTTGCAGGTGTGTAACATCCGCAACCGCCGGGGCCCTGCGGGGGCGCAGTTCGCCGCTGTGGGCCGCTGTGTGGCCCCGGCGCCTACACCCGCACGAGTCCGGCGACGTCGGCCAGCAGCTGCACCGAGCGCAACCGGGCCCCGGTGCCGGTGCTCTGGTGCGCGACGATGAGCTCGTCGGCGTCGGCGTGGGCCGTGAATCCGTCCAGGTATTCCAGCACGGCGTCCGGGGTGCCCACGGCGGAATACTTCATCATCTGGGCCACGTGCTGGCCCTGCGGGGAGTCCAGGATCATGTCCGCCTCGTCGTCGCTGAACTCGCGGCCGTTGCCGAAGAACAGCGAGACGCGGGCGCGTTTGGTGGCCTGGAACATCTCCTGCGCCTCGACCGCGGAATCCGCCGCGATCACGTTGACGCCGGCGATCACGTGCGGGGCATCCAGCTGCGCGGAGGGCTGGAAGTCGCGGCGGTAGACGGCGACGGCGTCCCGGAGTGCGTTCGGCGCAAAGTGCGAGGCGAAGGCGTACGGCAGGCCCAGCTGCGCAGCGAGCTTGGCCCCGAACAGCGAGGATCCCAGGATGTACAGGGGAACATTGGTGCCCTTGCCCGGGGTAGCCTCCACGCCTTGGATGCGGGTGGGACCGGTCAGGTAGCCCTGGAGTTCCAGCACGTCCTGCGGGAAGCTGTCCGAGGACATCGGGTCGCGCCGCAGGGCACGCAGCGTGTTCTGGTCGCTGCCGGGCGCGCGGCCCAGACCGAGGTCGATCCGGCCCGGGTGCAGGGTCTCGAGCGTGCCGAACTGCTCGGCGATGGTCAGCGGGGAGTGGTTGGGCAGCATCACGCCGCCGGCGCCGAGCCGGATGCTCTCGGTCTGCGCGGCGATGTGTGCGATGAGCACGCTGGTGGCCGACGAGGCGATGGCGGACATGTTGTGGTGCTCGGCGTACCAGACGCGCCGGTAGCCCAGCTTCTCGGCGAGCTGCGCCATGGCCACGCTTCCCGCGAAGCTTTCTGCCGCCGTCTGGCCCTTGCCGATGGTTGCCAGGTCAAGGATGGAGAGCGGAACAGTCACGGAAAAGCCGGCCTTTCGTAGCGGGGAAGTCTCAGGCGCCGCGCCGGGTTCTGGCACGGGCACACTGTGGACAACGACGCCGGGCTCCGGGATATTTCTGCCGCGGCAGTGCCGCTGCCATTCGTTTTCCGCGCTTGGGGTCAGGGGCACGAATAGTTGTAGTCCAGCCCGCCGGAGATGTACTGCGTCAGGGCCACGCGGCTGCCCGGGGTGAGCGCCAGCGAGGAGCAGTTGGACTTGGCGCTCGTGAGGGACCGCGCACCCGCGAGCCAGCTGGGCAAGCCCGCGAGTGGGCTGCTTGCCGGGACCGTCCCGGCAATCTGGCTCCACTGGTAGGCGGTGGAATAGAGGCCGACCTTGGCGTTGATGCTTTTGAAGTAGGCGGCCATTCCTTCCAGGTCGGCCACGTTTGCGGCCTTGTCCGGTTGCCAGCTGTTTCCGGTCTCGACGTCCAGCCACCACAAGTAATTCTGCGGGTTGTCGACGCCGCGGATCGTGGCGTCGTCGTAGGCCTTCGCGTAGCCGTACATGTAGGAGCAGGCTTTGAAATCGTCCGTGCCGCTGCCACAGACGCCATAGGGGTTGACCACATCTTTGCCGTCATAGTGGTTCGAACTGGGCCACCACGAACCCTGAAGTCCCGGGTTGGCCGTGTTGACGTACAGCGCCACCCGCGGCTGGGCGGTGAGCGCCGGGGTCGGGGCGGTGTTTGCCCAGGCCAGTTGCGCGGCCAGGCACGGGTTGGTGGTGTTGGCGAGGCCGTTGTTCACCCCGACGATCGCGAATGCCGGCTGTTTGGGGAGGGTCTTCCCGCACTGGGGCCAGGAAACGTCAATGCCGGTGGGCTCGGAAGTGCGGGGCGGGGCGGCGCCGGCCGGCCCTCCGCCCAGCAGGACCAGCCCAAGTGTGATGGCGGCGGACGCAAGCTTCGTCAGTACCCGGATAGCCATGCCCCAGCTTACGTCCGGCTCCGCCCGGGAGCGGGAAACCCGCCGGGCGGGTCGGCCAGCGGGTCGGGCGAACGGAATACTCAGCTGGCTTAGGGAGTTGCCGCATCTATGAGCCATGACAACTCACAGCATCCCGAATCATCCGCCACGATCGATCTCAAGGACCTGGGCACTGTCCACCGTCTGGGGTTCGGCGCCATGCGCATTGTCGGGGACGGCGTCTGGGGCGAGCCGGCAGACCGCAAGGCCGCCATCGCCGTCGTCCGTCGCGCGGTGGAACTCGGCGTCGACTTCATCGACACCGCAGATTCCTACGGCCCGAACATCAGCGAGGAGATCCTGGCCGAGGCGCTGCATCCCTACACCGAGGGGCTGCGGATCGCCACAAAGGTCGGTTTCACCCGCACCGGCCCGCACGAGTGGGTGCCCCTGGGCCGGGCCGAATACCTCCGGCAGCAGACTGAACTGAGCCTGCGCAAGCTCAAGGTTGACGCGCTCGACCTGCTCCAACTGCACCGGATCGACCCCAAGGTGGATCCGGAGGAACAGTTCACTGTTCTCCGCGACCTGCAGAAGGAGGGAAAGGTGAAGGCACTGGGCCTGTCCCAGGTCAGCGTTGCCGAGCTTGAGGAAGCCGGGAAGTACTTCACCGTTTCCACCGTGCAGAACCGTTACAACCTGACCGACCGCAGCTCCGAGGACGTGCTCAACTACGCCGAGGAGAACGGAATCGGTTTTATCCCCTGGGCGCCGATCTCCGCCGGTGAACTGGCGCAGCCCGGCGGCCTGCTGGATGAGGCCGCAAGGCGTCTCGGTGCCACCACGTCGCAGGTGGCCCTCGCCTGGCTGCTGCGCCGCTCCCCCGTCATGATGCCCATTCCGGGCACGGGTTCGGTCAAGCACCTCGAAGAAAACCTGGCCGCCGCCGGCGTCGTCCTCGATGACGCCACGTATGCCGAACTCGAAACCGCACGCTAAGCCCACTTAATTTCAGCGCCGGCGCGTGTGCGCCGGCAGAACAGGAGCACAACATGGCTAACATTCTGATGGTCGTCTCGGCCGCCGATTCCCTCACGATGCGGGACGGCAGCGAGCACCCCACCGGTTACTGGGCCGAGGAAGTGGTGGTTTCCCACCAGACCCTCCTCGGCGCCGGGCACGCCGTCCACATCGCCACGCCCGGCGGCGCGAAGCCCACGGTGGACGAGGTCAGCCTTGCGGCCGAGTCCGCCGGCGGCCAGGACCGCTCCGATGCCTTCCGCAAGTACCTCTCCGACATCGACGCCGAGCTGTCCGCGCCGCTGGTGCTGGCCGACGTCGAGCTCTCCGGCTACGACGCGATCGTGATGCCCGGTGGCCATGGCCCGATGACCGACCTCTACCAGGACGCGGACCTCGGCAGGCTCCTGGTTGCGGCTAACACGGCCGGCAAAGTCATCGCACCGTTCTGCCACGGCCCGGCCGGCCTGTTGAGCGCCACGGACGACGCCGGGCAGTTCGCCTTCGCGGGCCGCCGCCTCACCGTTTTCACCAATGAGGAGGAACTGGGCGGCGGCACCGGCCCGAACACGCCGTGGTTCGTCGAGGACGTCCTGAAGGATAAGGGCGCAGTGATCGAGAACTCCGCCGCTTGGAGCTCCCACGTGGTGCGCGACGGCAACCTGATCAGCGGCCAGAACCCGCAGTCCAGTGCCGCCGTGGCGAAGGAAGTCCTCAAGGCCCTCGCCGACTAACAGGGCCAAAAGGCCGCGCCCCCTGGCAACGCCCTTAGCCGGGTCCGGCGACGCCGGACCCGGCTAAGCTGTCCGCATGGCCATCAAATCCACTGCAGACAAAGTCGCCACCATCCAGAAGGGGTACGCGCTGGAGGGTCCCGTCATCGAGCTCGGCGCCGCGATTATCGACGGCGAACTCCACAAGGAAGCCCCCGTCCGGCTCCCCCTGGCGATGATGAACCGGCACGGGCTGGTGGCCGGGGCAACCGGCACCGGCAAAACCGTCACCCTGCACATGATGGCGGAGCAGCTCTCAGCCGCCGGGGTCCCGGTGTTCCTGGCGGACATCAAGGGAGACCTCTCCGGTCTGGCGACGGCGGCCACCGGGAGCGAGAAACTGATGGCTCGCACAGACGGTATCGGCCAGTCCTGGTCCGGCAAAACGTTCCCGGTGGAGTTCCTGGCCCTGGGCGGCGACGGCAACGGCATCCCGGTCCGCGCCACCATCACGTCCTTCGGCCCCATCCTGCTCTCCCGCATCATGGAGCTCAACGACACGCAGGAATCGAGCCTGCAGCTGGTCTTCCATTTCGCGGACAAGAACAACCTCGAACTGATCGACCTGAAGGACCTGCGCGCCGTCATCCAGTTCCTCACCTCCGCGGAAGGCAAGGACGAGCTCGAGGAACTCGGCGGGCTGTCGAAGTCGACCGCCGGGGTGATCCTCCGCGAGCTCATCACGCTTGAGGCGCAGGGCATGGAGAAGTTCTTCGGCGAGCCCGAGTTCGACACCGCCGAACTGCTGCGCACCGCCCCGGACGGGCGCGGCGTCATCACCTGCCTGGAGCTCCCCACGCTGCAGACCAAGCCCATGCTGTTCTCCACCTTCCTGATGTGGCTGCTGGCCGACTTGTTCGAAGACCTGCCTGAGGCCGGCGACCTGGACAAACCCAAGCTGGTATTTTTCCTGGACGAGGCCCATCTGCTGTTCAACGGTGCCTCGAAGGCATTCCTGGACGCCATCACCACCACTGTGCGGCTGATCCGGTCCAAGGGCGTCGGCATCTTCTTCGTCACCCAGACCCCCAAGGATGTTCCCGCCGAGGTCCTGGGGCAGCTCGCCAACCGGGTGCAGCACGCCCTCCGCGCCTACACGCCGGAGGATGCCAAGGCGCTCAAGGCCACCGTCTCCACCTTCCCGATGAGCGACTACGACCTTGAGGAAACCCTCACCTCCGCCGGGATCGGGGAGGCGGTCATCACCGTCATGAACGAGAAAGGCGCCCCGACGCCGGTGGCGCTCACCCGGCTGCGCGCGCCGGAATCCGTCATGGGTCCCAGCGCCGACGCCCTGATCTCCAGCACTGTGGCCGGCTCGGCGCTGCTGCCCAAGTACGGCACCGCCGTCGACAACGTCTCCGCCTACGAGAAGATCTCCGGGAAGGCCGCGGCAGACACCGGCGCGGCAGCTCCTTCTCCTGCTCCGGCCCCCGGCGGCGGAACCTCCGACGTCGACGCCGAAGCCCGGCGGATCGAGGAGGAAATCCTGGGCCGCCCCAGCAGCCGGCCCGCTCCGGCCCCCGCATCTAAAGAAACCCGGCAGACACCCCGCCAACCGGCGGACGACGGCGGAGTGGCAGGGGATCTTGCCGGAGCCCTGGGCGGGGGGCTCAAGAGCATGGCCCGCTCACTTGGGACGCAGATCGGCCGCGAACTGTTGCGCGGAGTCTTTGGTACGGCCCCCAAGCGCCGCCGCCGTTAGGCGCGGCCGCTGGGCGCGGCCGGGTTCCCCCTGAGGGGCGGGCCTTGTCACGTGGGCCGGCTGTGACAAGGGAATTCCTGTGGGCTGCAGGTAACGTAAGGTAAGTGCAAATGAGTCAGGCGTTGGTCAGGATCGCAGCCGGGTGGCTGCTGGCCCTGATGCTTGCTGTGGCCGGGGGCATCGTCGCGATCAATATCGTGAACAATTCCATCGCGAGCCCGCAGCAGCCTGTCCGGGAGTATCTCGATGCCCTGCAGAAGGGCGAAGGCGAGAAAGCCCTCGGCTTGCTGCACGCTTCCGTTCCCCAAAGCAATGCCGCCATGCTGGATGGCACGGCGCTGCAGACCGCCGCCGCACGGATCAGCGGCGTCAAGTACGGCGACGCCGAGGACCGTGGCGGCAACCAGGTGATGGTCCCGATCCACTACACGATTGACGGCAGCCAGTTGCGGACCGAATTCCTGCTGGAACGCTCCGGTACGGAGTGGCTGTTCTTCCACAAGTGGGCCATTGTTCCGGCGGCCCTACCCGTCCTGAACGTCACGGTGGTCAACGCCAACGAGGCCACCCTGAACGGCGTACCGGTGAACATGCCCAATGGCCGCAACTCCTTCGCCGTCTTCTACCCGGGCGAGTACGAGGCGTCCCTCTCCGGTGAGTACTTCGCTGCCGCGCCCACCAAGGCCACGCTGTCCGGCCGGGCCGTCCCCGTGGCCCCGCTGAATCTGATGACCGAAGCCACTGACGGGTTGAAGGACGCTGTGGGCAGCAAGGTCAAGGAGTTCCTGGACACCTGCGCCGACACTGCCGACAAGGAGCAAAAGCTCCAGCCGGACTGCCCGTTCTACCACACCACCAACAACCGCGTCGTTGACGGCACCATCGACTGGAGCATCACCGAATACCCAGCCGTCGGCATCGAGCCCTTCGGCGGACGCTGGGTGGTGGCGCCCCTGAACGGCAAAGCCCGGATCAAGGCCCAACAGGTGGACCTCTTCACCGGGGCAGTGACGGAACTCAACGCCGTCCACGACTTCAGCTTCACCACCCGCCTCGACGTCGACACCGACACCGTCAAGGTCACCCCGCTCCTGAGCTACTAGCCCCGCGGGCTCCGGCGCGGAACTGGCCCGGTTTTCAGCGCCGCCCCGCGCCACTCCGCCAACGAGGCCAGGGGCCTGATGGCCACAACCGGGCTGCTCCAGCGGAACTCAGTCCATGCCGCGCAGGTCCAGCACCAGCTCGGTGTCGCCGTCGGCCTGCAGCAGCACCGGGATGCCCCAGTCCTGCTGGTACAGGTGGCAGGCGGCGTGGTCCGGGATCTCGCCGTCCGCATCTTCCGGGCCGTCGCAGGCCGCGGCGCGGGCGGTAATGTGCAGTACGCCCTCCGGCACGTCGGAGGCCAGTTCCAGGGTGCGGAGCAGGCCCACCGAGGTCCCGCCGCCCGCCAGCAGCAGTTCCGGCGGGGTGGAGGAGATCTTCAGCTGGGTCGGGTCGCCCCAGCGGTCGTCCAGTTTCTGGCCGGTCGGCGCGGTGAAGCGGACAGTCAGTTCCAGCAGCCCGGGAGCCACGGGGCTCTTCGGCCGGTGGGTCTGGACTGCACCCTCGTCGACCTGCTGCGCTTCCTTGGGGATGGGCACATAGACCAGCTGGTGCTTGTTGGCCTCGACCACCACCAGCAGGGGCTCGGAGCCGGCCACGTGGGTGTGGTCGACAATCACGTCGGAGGGTTCTGACAGCCCGCGGGCCAGCGTGGAGACTGTGCCCGAGGCCGGGTCGTAGCGGCGGACAGCACCGTTGTAGGTGTCCGCGATCGCCACCGAGCCGTCCGGAAGGACGGTGACGCCCAGCGGGTGCTGCAGCCGCGCAACAGCTGCGGCGCCGTCGCGGAAGCCGAAGTCAAACAGGCCCTTGCCGACGGCGGACTCGACGGTGATGACGCCGTCGTCGCCGACCACGAGCTTGCGCAGGGCGGAGGTTTCGGAGTCCGCCACCCAGATGTTCCCGTCGGTGTCCTCGGCGAGGCCGGAGGACTGGGCGAACCAGGCTTCCGCTGCCGGTCCGTCCAGCAGGCCCTCGAGGCCGTTGCCGGCGACGATGGACACGGCGCCGGAGCGCGGGTCGAAGCTGAAGATCTGGTGTACCCCGGCCATGGCGACCACGACGGCGTTCAGTTTGGTGGACCAGACAACGTCCCAGGGCGAGCTGAGGGACACCTGCAGCGGGTCTGCCTCCAGCCGTGCGCCATACGAGGCGCCCTCCTCGTCCACCCGGGCCGGGCCGGTTTCCAGCAGGCGCTGCACGCCGTTGCCGGCCACCGTTCGGGTTGTTCCGTCCGCGAGGGAGAGCCCGCGGAGCCGGTGGTTCACGGAGTCGGCAATGACGACGTCGTAACCGGCGTCCGCGGCGACGTCCTCCGGGAGCAGCACCAGGCCCTGGGGTTCGTTGAAGCGGGCAGCGGCGGCATTACCGTCAGTGTGGCCCTTGTCGCCGGAACCGTATGTCGCCAGCACGGTCTGGAAGTCGGTGGCGAGCTCCACGAGGCGGTGGTGCCCGGTGTCTGTGACCAGCCAGGAGCCGGCTTCCGGAGCGCTTCCGACCCCGCGGCCGGCCGGGAGGTAGAGGGCCTTGCCGGGGAACCGCAGGGTGCCCGACGTCGGCTCCGGCGCCACATAGGGGCCGTCGCCGCGGTGCAGGGTGCCCTTGGCCTCGTGCTCGGCGATCAGCTCAGGGACCAGCACGGCCAGGCCGTCAGCGTGGCCTTCACCGGAGAGGTGGGCCACGATGTAACCCTCGGGGTCGATGACCACCAGCGTGGGCCAGGCCCGCGCCGTGTAGGCCTTCCAGGTATCCAGCTCGGGATCGTCCAGGACCGGGTGGCGGATCTCGTAACGTTCGACGGCGGCGGCCAGGGCCACCGGATCAGCCTCGTGTTCGAATTTGGGAGAGTGCACGCCGACCGTGACCAGGACGTCGGAATACTGCTGTTCGAGCGGGCGGAGTTCGTCCAGCACGTGCAGGCAGTTGATGCAGCAGAAGGTCCAGAAATCCAGGAGCACAATCTTGCCGCGCAGGGATTCCAGGTCCAGGGACTTGCCGCCGGTGTTGAGCCAGTTGCGGCCCACCAGTTCGGAGGCCCGGACCCGGAGGTGGGTGCGAACGGTTTCGGTCATGAGCGTCCTTCCAGCTTTGAGGTGCGTTCGGCAAGCCTGGCGTCACGCTCGGCCAGCTTGGCGAACATATCGTTGTAAGCAGTGAGATCGGCGTCGTTATTCCTGTCCGCCGCCCGGTCTGTGCGCTTGGACTCGCGCGCATCGGAGCGCGACCACATAACGGCGACGCCGATCGCCACCAGCAAAGTCGGCACCTCACCGATGCCCCAGGCCACGGCGCCGCCCATCTGCTGGTCCAGCAGGGCCGAGGGGCCCCAGGTCCGGCCGAGGTTGCCGAAGTAGTCCGCTGCCAGCAGCCCGGTGCCGCCCATGATCGCGACACCGAAGAAGGCATGGAAGCCCATCGTGGCGAGCAGGAGCAGGAGCCGCATGGGGTACGGCGCGCGCCGGGGCAGCGGGTCGGTGCCGATCATGGTCAGCACGAAGATGTAGCCGGTGAGGGCGAAGTGCAGGTTCATCAGCTCGTGGCCCACGTGGTCCCGCATCGCATAGCCAAACGCGTCCGAGTAGTAGAAGAGCACGATCGAACCCGCGAAGTTGGCGGCGGCGAACAGCGGGTGCGTGACGAGCTGGGAGAACTTTGAATGGATGAAGATCAGCAACCACTCGCGAGGGCCGCGGGAGCTGTCGCGCCTGGGCGCCAGCGCCCGCAGCGCCAGCGTTATGGGGGCTCCGAGGACAAGGAAGATGGGCGTCACCATCGTCAGCGCCATGTGGTCCACCATGTGCGCCGAGAACAGCACCCGGCCGTAGACCGACGGCGGTCCGGAAGTCACATAGGTCAGGACACCCAGCCCGATCACCCAGTTGACGGCCCGGAACCAGGACCAGTGGTCCCCGCGCCGGATCACCTTTCGCATACCGAGGATGTAGGCCACAAGGCCGAAGACCGCGACAGTGACCCAGAGCCAGTCCAGACGCCATTCGGTCAGCCAGCGCTCCGGGGTGAGTTCCGGCGGCAGATCGTAGCCGGAGATGATGAAGGCCGGGGAGGCGTCCGGCACAAGAGCCTCGCCCTGGGGCGGCGCCGAGCGGCCGAGCGCGACGGCGATGCCCGACGTCGCCCCCATGAGCAGTAGCTCCGCGACAACAAGCTGCCAGAGCACGCGGCGGGCGGACAGCCCGCCGCCTTGGCTGCCCAGCTGCGGGATGACCCAGCGCCGGTGCATCAGGCCGATGCCGCCGAGGACGAGGGTGGCCGCCGCTTTGGCCAGGACCAGCTGACCGTAGGACGAGCCGAAGAGGTCGTCCCAGGACGTGAGGCGGATGCTGGAGTTGATCACCCCGGAGGCGAAGACGAGCACGAAGGCGAAGCCGGCCAGGGCGGAGAAGCGCCGGAGGGTCGGCTCGGTGATGTCCGGGCGGCTGCCGCCCTTCGAGCCCGAAGCAGCGCCACCCAGCACCCCGGAGAGCAGTGCCAGCGTGATGATGCCGCCCACCCAGGCTGACACACCGACCAGGTGCAGGCCGAGCGAGTTGATGGCACCTTCGTGGTCAGCCGAGCTGGCGGAGTGGCCGATCAGCGCTGACGGGACCAGGCCGATCACGGACAGCACCAGGGTTGCCACCAGGCCGCCCAGGGAGCGGACGCCAAAGAGGGCGGTAGTGACCACGGCGGCGATGATGACAACGGCCAGCCAGGCGCGGCCACTCTCGATGTCGGTCATGAAGTACACCAGGGATCGGGTGAATTCCGGGTCCCCGGAGATCTGCTGGCCGGCAATGTCCGAGTAGCTCAGCACCAGCACGGCAACAGCTGAAAGCGTCCAGACGGCGCCCGCAGCGGCGGCGACAGCCAGCGCGCGGGTGAAGGCCGGGTGTTCCGGGAGATCCTTGGCTTTGGACCGGGAGCCGGCGAGGGAGCGGGGCAGGATTCCGACTGCGAAAATCAGGCCGCCGATCACGGTGGCCAGCGAGACGTTGTGCACGGCCTTGCTGACCGGCAGGCCCCAGCGCACCAGGGCGCCCGGGTCCGAAACCTCGCGGGCGGCTGCGGCGCCGGAGAACAGCAGCGCTGCTACCAGTCCGAGGAACAGTGCGGCAAGGCCGGCGTACAGCCAAAGCCGGGAGATCCCGGCGGTGGCCGCAACAGCTCCCCGCGCTCCCCCGGTCGGGGTAGGAGCGGCGGTGGTGGCACGGGGATTCGCTGCAGAAGGCACAGTTCCATTGTCCGCTACGCTCCGCCTGCTCACCGAATCGAGCGCTCCCCGCAGCCTGCCGGGGAACTGCTGCCGGACATGTCAATTGACGAAAAAGGAGCGGCGACCCACAGGGTCGCCGCTCCTTTCAAGCGTTCAAAGAAGACTACTTCTTCTTGGAGACCGCAGCCTTCAGCTTGGAGCCGGCGGTCAGCTTCACGCTGTGGCCTGCGGCGATCTGAATGGTCTCGCCCGTCTGCGGGTTGCGGCCGGTGCGAGCTGCACGGTCGGTGCGCTCAACTGCAAGCCAGCCCGGGATGGTGATCTTTTCGCCCGCGGCGACAGAGGTCTCGAAGACCTCGAACAGTGCATCCAGCACGGAGTTGACGGCTGCCTGGCTGGTGCCGGCCTTGCCTGCTACCTCTGCAACAAGTTCACTACGGTTCTTAGCCATTTATGTCCTCCTGGACGGTCATGATTTCTGGAGCCTGCACACGGCATGCGCACAAGCCACTGTCCGAAAACTTACCAGCTTGCCGCCGCCGAGGTGGCAAATTCCGCGTGTTTTCGGCCTTTTTTGGGGAAAAACCCGGGAATCGGCGCCTTTCGGACCAATATTTCGCCATCAGCGGACGCTCCCCCAGTTGTGGCGGCGTCCACCCCGATGCTCCCGCAGATCCTGCGTTATCCGGGGCAACGCTGTTGTGCGCTCCCCGGAGAGGAACGACGGCGGCACCCCGCCAGCGGAGGGCGCCGCGCGCAGCGGTGGGTGCGCTGGGCGTCCTGGCGAGCCTGCGGCTTCCGCGGTGGTTCCGGCATGCCTGGAAGTTCCAGCGGGATCTGCGGGAGGGTTGGACGGTAGACCGCCGGAGCTGAGGGGGTGTGTTTTTGTGAAGGGGGGTTAAATGGCTCTTCAAGGTTCCCGGGGAAACAGGTTCGTGTTGTAGCAAGCAGAGGACTCGTGGTCCTGCTGGGATGAGTGTTCCTACGCATTCAACCTGAACAGGAACCACGAGCC